>JBFYQB010000138.1:0-2512 GCA_041302955.1 Flavobacteriales bacterium | reverse complement strand
GATGTAGTTGAATATTTACACAAAAACTACATTTGTCGGACTTAAACTTTTCCATGCTTACCGAAGAAGTACTCGAATCGTTGAATCTGTCGGAGCGTGATGAGTTCCAACGGTTCATGGTGTTCCGTGCTCCGGGGCTGCGCAAGGAAGTGGGCGAAGCAGTGGAAGTGCTATTGAAACCTGGAGAGCTGACCAAAGAGGCGTTGCACCGCCTGCTATTCGGCACCAAGCCCTATGACGACAAGGTGGTGCGTTACATCCTTACCGATATCAACCGCCTGCTCTATGAGTTCCTCGCCTTCAAACGGATGGCGGCAGACGAGGCGCAGATGCGGTCACTGCTGCTGGAAGAACTTCAAGGCCGACACTGCACCAAAGCATTCGCCCGCACGCTGAATGCCACTCTGCGCCAGTTGGACACATCCCAAAGCATCGGCCCCGATGCGCTGAAGCAACGCTATGACGCGCTGAACATGAAGGCAAGGTCGGAGCTTCAGGAAGGCCAGCGCAGCACCGCCCACTTTGAGGGTAGCAGTGCAGCCCTCGACCGCTTCTTCGTGGCGCGCAAGCTCCAGATGAGTGCTGAGAAACTGAACATCCACTATATCCTCAATACCACGTCAGACGACCCGTTTCTCGACATCCTGATGCAGCAGGTGGACAATGGCCAGTTCAACGATGCGCCCTACATCATCATCTATCGCGAGGTGATCCGCACATTGCAGGACCCGGACGACACCGAGGCTTTCCGAAGATTGCAGCACGGTGCCGCCACCCATGCGCAACATCTGCCCCAAGGCGAACGCCACGACCTCTATCAGCACATCCTCAACTATTGCATCCGCAGGATAAACGCAGGCCGCTTGGAGTTTCAGTCCGAACTGTTCGCCACCTATCGCGAGGCGTTGACGCATGGCGCCCTGCTCACCGATGGCATCCTGTCGCAGTGGGACTTCAAGAACATCGTCACCATCGGGCTTCGGCTGCGCGAGGCGGAGTTCGTAGAGGGTTTTATTGAGGAATATGGTAGCACCTTGGCCGAGAACCACCGCGCCAATGCCGTGGCCTACAACCGCGCAAACCTTCACTTCCATGCGAAGAACTACCGTCAGGCACTGACGCAGTTGCAGCGGGTGGACCTTGACGATGTGTTCTATCGCCTCGATGCGCGCTCCATCCTGCTCAAGACCTATTTCGAGATGGACGACCCCGATGCGCTGTTCTATCACGCTTCGGCCTTCCGAACCTTCCTTCTCCGCAACCGCACCATCTCGGACCGCCAACGGAAGGTCTATCAGAATCTGATAAGGTTCACCGTGTCCTTGGCCCGCTGCGGCACCGACCGCCACCGCATCCGCGCATTGCGCAAAAAGGTGAGCACCACCCCCAACGTGGCCGACCTTGCCTGGCTCGAAGGGAAACTGGCCGAGCTCTTGGCATGAAACGGAAAGGGGGGTTTCTTTTGGTATGTGCCATCTGCAGCTTGGTCAGCATCATTGGCGGCCCGAAAATTTTTTTTGTCCTCGGGTTTGGAATTGCTTCCTCATTCTACATTTGGTTCGTTCAACTAACACATTGATCATGAGAAAATTTTTCCTTTCAATGGTGGCTGCAGCAGCTTCTTTGCTTGTATCAGACACCGCTATGGCGCAGCGAAACTGCGGCATGATGGAGTATCACGAGATGCACCTGCTGGAGTATCCGCAGGCCGCAGAGAATCTGGAGGCCATTGAGGAGTTCACGCAGCGCTTCGTAGAACGCGGTGGTGAACTATCAGGCCGCAACGCGATCACCATTCCTGTGGTGGTACACGTGGTTTACAAGACATCGGCTCAGAACATCAGCGAAGCACAGATCCAGTCGCAGATAAATGTGCTGAATGCCGACTTCCGTAAGTTGAATGGTGATGCTTCGCTCATCCCGTCACAGTTCACCGGTCTGGCTGCAGATGCACAGATCCAGTTCTGCCTTGCTTCCGTGGATCCCAGCGGTAATCCTACCACCGGTATCGTTCGCAAGACCACAACGAGGACCTCGTTCTCTACCAACAACTACGTGAAGAATGCCACTTACGGTGGGTCCAACGCTTGGCCTGCTGACAAGTATCTGAACATCTGGGTGTGCAACCTGAGCAACGGTGTGCTTGGATATGCGCAGTTCCCGGGCGGTGCCGCTGCCACTGACGGAGTCGTATGCACCTACACTGCTTTTGGCACCACTGGCACGGCTGCTGCACCATTCAATAAGGGCCGCACGGCCACGCATGAAGTAGGCCACTGGCTTAACCTTCGTCACATTTGGGGCGATGCCACCTGCGGCAGTGACCAAGTGAACGACACCCCGACCCACAACACGGCCAACTACGGTTGCCCATCCTTCCCGCATTATAGTACTTGCTCTGGCGCTCCGCTGGAAATGACCATGAACTACATGGACTATACGGACGATGCCTGCATGTACATGTTCAGCTCAGGCCAGTCATCGCGGATGAATGCGCTGTTCGCTCCGGGTG
>JBFYQB010000137.1:0-5580 GCA_041302955.1 Flavobacteriales bacterium | reverse complement strand
TGATGCGCATTTGTGCGCCTGCCGTGGCGGAAATGGTGACCATACCATCCGTTGGATTCGGATAGATGGACAGCGGCCCAGCATCAGTAGACTCTTCTTCCATGCCTACTATGCAGTTGGTGATGACAGGGTCGGCCTCCAATTGCTGTCCTCCCGAGAGGTCGCGGCCTGCGAAGGCTGGATGATCGGCAGGAAACTTCTCAGCACGGAATACTACGTTCTCAGGGAACCCGCCCGGAGTAACTGGCACCGGGTCTGACGAACCGAGGATGGACCATTGTACGGCAGGACTCACGTATTCCCAAACGATGTCGCCATCATAGGTCACCTCGAAAAGGCGGCCTGTCTGCCCAGAACAGATCATGGTGTTGCCTGATGGCAGACGCCTTGCTCCGGAAATGAAGTAGGAGAAGAAGCTGGTGAGGTCATCGGCACGGTAGTTCCACACCTTGTTTGATGGGCCATATGCCTCTCCATCGGCCAAAGCATAGACACCCGGTGCATTCACGGGGGGTGCGATCACATCGACCTCCGAGAACGATGTAGGCCTGTCAAGTCCGTTGTTGAATATCATGATGCCTCCTGCATCGGACAGACCTTCGGGAATCCAATGCGCATCGTGCTGGCGCCAGAGCATCTGATCTGCAGCACTGCCACGGTCATATACCTGCGGGTTGCCATATCGGTACAGGAAATCACCGCCTTTGCCGTAGGTGCCGCCTGAGTGGCCTGCTGCCTCTTCGGTGGTGGTGCTATGGTCGATGATCCAGATTTCGCTGTGTACCTGAGAGCTGAGCACTATCTGATCCAGTTCGGCATTGTAGGCCACAGAGTTGAGGTGGACGAAATCATTGCGCGAAGAATCGGTAATGAAGGTGTTCAACCAATTGATGTCGAGCAGTTCGGGATGGTCGGCTACCACTCCGTAGTTATTCTTGGTAGGGTCGAAGTCCTGCACCAAGTGATCCCATAGGTCCCACTCCCAGACAATGTTGCCGCTGTTCGGGCCAGTGGGTTCCACCTCGATGATACGCTCGCTCCATAGCACACTGCTTGAGATCTTCTCCGGATCACGGCCAGCGGCCACACATGCTGCAGAGTCCACGAGCACCCATGCGATGGCCAGCACGTTGCCATTGGGCATAGGTTCTATATCGTGATGCAGGCGTTTCTCGCTATCGTAGTAGATATAGTCCCAGAGCACATTCCCCTCCCAGTCCACTTTGCGGATACGTTCTCCGGCTCCACCACCATCTATAGGATGATTCTGTGCCGAATCGGCCTTGGCAGGATAAAGCAAAGTGCCGTCCTCCAACAGATAGATCGAATTGGCCGGAGCAGTATGCGGACTGTTCCACGTGTGCACAACCTCGCCACAGTTGTTCATCAGATAGATGTTGTGGCCAGCCATCAGAGGGGACCATAGCACATACCCGTCCTCTGCCTGAGCATCATACTGGAACAGTCCTGTCGTCTGTTGCGCTTGACTGTGCGAGAAGACATGGAGCAGGAGAGAGGTGACGATAAATTTTTTCATGAGATATGGGTTGAAAGTGCCCATGCAAAATATACCCTCTCATTTTGCGAGTCGATGCCGAAGCGGGATTGTATGCACAGAGTTGTCCACAATTCGAAGGCAGGAGGCAACAATGGCCTCTCCGGACATTAGGAATGGCAGTACCTATGCAATGGAGCACATGCGATTCCATTGTTTTTTAACTCAGCACCAACCCTGTTTAGGAAGGGCGCGCTCCTTCGGCAGACAGGTTTCAATCAACCTGAACCGCCCGATTTTTCAGAAGCCCATCTCGGCCTTCACATCAGCAATAGCAGCCACCAAGGCATTGACATCACTGACGCCAATACGTCCTATGTTGCCGATGCGGAAGCAATCGCCCTGCGTCAGTTTGCCCGGATAGATGGCAAAGCCGCGCTGGTTCAGTTGCTCGTAGAACACTCCGAAGTGGAATGCCGCGCTCTGCGGATAGCGATAGGTGGTGATGATGTGCGCCTGTTTGGCCTTGGGCAGATATTCCTCGAAACCGAGACGCGCCATGCCTGCTGACAAGGCCGCATGATTGGCCGCATAGCGCGCAGCACGTCCTTCCACGCCACCTTCATCATGCAGCTCTTTGATGGCCTGATGGTAGGCGAGGAGCGAATGCGTGGGCGGTGTGAAGCGGAACTGCCCATCATTCTCCAAGCCTTTCCATTGGGCAAAGAGGTCGAGGCTGAGGCTGCGGGCGCGGCCTTCGCATTCGAAAAGTGCGGGCTTGGACGCGAGGATGAAACTGAACCCCGGCACGCCTTCAATGCACTTGTTGCTGCTGGAAACGAGGAAGTCGATATGGCACGCCTTCAGATGGATGGGAATGCCCCCGAAGCTGCTCATGGCATCAACGATGTAGCGTTTGCCGTGGCGGGCCACCACTGCGCCCAAGGCTTCGATGGGGTTTAGGATGCCTGTGGTGGTCTCGCAATGCACCACGGCCACGTGGGTAACGGAAGGATTGGCGGTGAGGAAATCGTTCAGCGTATCGGCTGAGGGCGTTTCGTTCTCCGCGCACTCCAACACATCGTGGCGGATGCTATGAATGCGGGCCATCTGTGCCATCCGTTTGCCGTAGGCGCCATTCACCAACAGCAATAGATGGCCGTCCTTGGCCAAGGCGCACGAGATGACGGTCTCGATGCCAAAGGTGCCCGAACCCTGCATGATGACGCATTCGTAGCCATCCGCTTGGCTCACATTGCCAAGGGCCAGAAGGTCGTTGCGCACGGAGCGGACAAGGTCTATGAATTCGAAATCGCGCGAGCCGAGGTCGCGGAGCATGGCCTGTTTAACGGTGAGCGATGTGGTGAGTGGGCCGGGGGTGAAGAGGAGTTTGTCAGGCATGTGGAGTAGGTATTATTGGAGAAGATTACATGTTTTAGCCACGGAAGCACGGAAGGACACGGAAATTTTGAAGGCTCAATAGTTGACCACAGTGTTTCGAATTTCAGTTTTCGAATTTCGTGTTTCAAACATTCATCTCCTGCTTCTTCCGTTGGAAATAGACCAACGCGGCCGTGGTGAACAGCACCCCGCTGGCACTGACCCCATAGCAGGCATAGGTGAAGAAGGTGACCCAGTCGAGGTCGCTGACGAAGAAATCCTTGTAGAACAGCACCATAACGCTGCCCAGATAGCCGAAGGCATCGGCCAGATAGATGAGGAAACCTGCATTGCTGGGATACTTGAAGGCCGCAATGAGCCGCTCGAACAGGATGCAGTTGAAGGGAATGTAGCTGGTGTAGGCCCCGAAACCCGTGAGGATGATCCACGGCACTGCCCCGATGATGCCCTGATGGTAGAGCCATGTGGACGCGCCCACCACCACCGCCCCGAAGGCGATGATAATGTGGTTGACCATCAGCGCTCGCATATTGTTGCGTATGAACATGATGAAGGCCAGCAGCGCCAGCACTCCGATGGTGACAGGCACTTCGGTGGCGGTGAAGATGCCAGGCGTTTCGCCAAAGCCGAGGGCGGTGAGGAGTTCGGCCATGAAGTTATCGCGGAAGTCACGGAAGGCCGTCAGCGCCACATAGAAGATGATGAGGGCGGTGAGGCCAAAGGCGAATTTCTTGAAGAATGCCTTGCGCTCGTGGCCTTTCATGGGCAGGCGCTCGGTGCGCATGGCGATGTCCTCGGCATTGGGATTGGGCAGCAGGCCCAGCATCCAGACGAAGAAGACCATAGGCAGAGCGAACACAAGCCCCGTGGCGGCAGGCATCCAGAACTCAGGCACACCTGCTATCATCAGCGATTTACCGACCGTCTTCACAAATCCGCTGGCAAAGATGAAGCTGGCACAGAGGCCCGCACCCATCAGCTCGGTGTAGCGCCTACCCTCCAGAAAGCTGAATACAAGGCCCCACACCATGCCCAGTGGAATGCCGTTGAGGAATAGGAAGAGGAACTTCAGCTCCACAGGCACCACCGCAAACCCGATGAGCGCCAGCTGTGCGATACCGATCAATACCAGGATGCCGAGGCCCCGCCTGTTGCGCCCCATCTCGCTCACCACCTTGATGCCGATGAACTTGCTGAGGGTATAGCCCAGCACCTGTGCGATGACGATGGCCGACTTGAACTTGAGGCCCCACATGTCCTGCACATCATCGTAGCCCGTGGCGGTGAAGGGCTTGCGGAAGGCATACATGCACGAATAGGTGCTGAACGCGGCCACGATGGCATAGACCGACAGCAGCAGGCCGGGCATGCGTTGAAGGCGGGCAGTGATGGTGTGGCCTAGGGACAAGAAGAGGGCATTGGGATTATTGCGCCAAGTTCTCATTATTACCGCACACACCGCAGCAAGGCAGTATTAAGGCAATGTGAAATCACGTGGGCACAACCGTGCTAAAAAAGGAATGCCCCATGTTTACTTTGATAATTTTGCCCGCCCATCCAACAACCTGTCATGGCCAAGAGCACGTACCGCATTGCGGTTATCCAGTTGAACCTGAACAACACGCCCGATGAGAACCGCAAGAAGTGCGTGCATTGGATACGCGAGGCGGCCGCCAAGGGCGCAGAGGTGATATCGCTGCCCGAGCTCTACAGCAGCCACTATTTCTGCCAGAGCGAGGATGTGACCAATTTTGACCTTGCCGAACCGCTGGGCGACATCTCCTTCACCACCTTCAGCGCATTGGCCAAAGAACTGGGCGTGGTCATCATCGTGCCGTTCTTCGAGAAGCGCATGGCGGGCGTCTATCACAACAGTGCCTACATCATGGACACCGATGGGTCGCAGGCGGGGCTCTACCGCAAAATGCACATCCCCGATGATCCGCATTATTACGAGAAATTCTACTTCACCCCTGGCGATCTGGGTTTCAAGACCGTGCAGACCACCAAGGGCAAGATCGGTACGCTCATCTGCTGGGACCAGTGGTATCCCGAGGGAGCGCGCCTCACCGCCCTGCAAGGGGCCGAGGTGCTGTTCTACCCCACGGCCATTGGCTGGCATCCGGCCGAGAAGGCACAGTATGGCGAGAACCAGCATAATGCTTGGATGAGCGTGATGAAAGGCCATGCGGTGGCCAATGGGGTGTATGTGGCGGCCGCCAACCGCATAGGTCTGGAGCATTATCTGCCCGATACGGACGGCATCGAGTTCTGGGGCGCATCGTTCATCTGCGGGCCGCAGGGCGAACTGCTGGCTTTGGCCTCGCACGACAAGGAAGAGATCATCATGGCCGATGTGGACCTGCCGCATCAGGAGAATGTGAGGCGCAACTGGCCTTTCTTCCGCGATAGGCGCATCGATGCCTTTGGCGACATCACCAAACGGGCGATAGATTAGGGACATCAGTGTTCACTCGTGGATGATTGAACTATTCTGAGAAGCGTTGAATATCTACTTCGACAGGAATGAGAGCAGTAATTCTTGTAATATCATTGTTCGCTTTGATGACGCTTTCATGCGAGGAAAAGAAATACTTGGCGGCCGATGCAATTGTTATCGACACCAAGCATATTCACTGGGGAAAGGGCTATTACAACCTCGATGTGTACTATCGGTATTACAA
>JBFYQB010000136.1:0-8687 GCA_041302955.1 Flavobacteriales bacterium | reverse complement strand
ATACTTGACATGGCAGGAAGAACGGTTAAGACCGCTGCGCTCAATGGCAACCACACCGGCATCGCCACGGAACTTTGCACAGGCATCTACCTGGTTCGCATCGAGACGGACAATGGAGTGGCAACGCACCGGGTCTTTTTGAAGTGAGGGACGTGGGACGTGGCACGAGAGGTGGGTCTGCGTATTTTACAGGGCCGTCAATTAAGATCTAGGCTATGACAACCCGCAATTTGCTTCAGTTGTTCCTCTCGTTGTGGTTCGTTGCGACCGCCATCTACGGTGGCCGCATCCTTTACAGAAAGTGGGAAAGCCACCGCGTCACCAAGGCCGAGGCTGCTTGGGTGGAACACGAGCATATCTCAGGCGGCAAGGTCCCTTTGGGCAATTTCATCGACCGCTATGCCTCCTGCGACAATGCCCCGGCACTTCATTTTCTGAACACCAAGCGCAATAGGGAGAAGACCACTGTTGCAGGTCGCACCGACCCGCAGATATGGAGCGAGTTCGTCAAGCTCTATGCCCAATGGCCCTCTGGTCTAAGGGCTTTTGCGGAGCGGCATGTGTCGCACATCTACATGGTGCGCGACCTGAACGCCTCCGGCTATGTGATAACGCCTGATGATGAACATTTCACCATCCTGATCGATGAGAAGGTGTTGCGGATGAGACCGAACGATTGGTTCACGGACCGCGAGCGCACCATCTTCGCTTCGGAAGGAACTTCCTTCACGTTGGATCACGTGCTTGAATTGGAGGCCAACAATCGGCCCGCCTACACACTGGAGGCGATAATCATCCACGAGCTTGCCCATTGCATCGGAGCGCAACGGGGCCTCACCCGCACGTTCAGAAACAGGCTTTTGCTACAGTCCGACCGGGACTTCTATGCCGATGCCTTTGAGGTGTCGGCCATCCGGTTTGAACGCGCAGAACGCCACACGGAGCTATTCGGGCAATTGCGCTACTACACGGGCACCACACAGCTTTCTCCATCCGATTACATGGGCAAGGTGAAAGCCCTGAGCGCTTCGCCCTTCCCTACGCTCTACAGCACGGTGAACGACCTTGAGTATTTTGCGGACTACTTCTTCGCCTACATGCATTGCGTGGTGCAGCAACGGCCGCTCACCTATAACGTGAAGGAGAATGGGAGCACTGTGCTGAGCGCGGAGTGTGGCATTCATTTTCCCCATCATGAAAAAAGACGAGCGATGATGGATCGCCTATTGACCGATCTTAGCGGCCCGACATCGCCCACCGAACCTGTGACCGAATAGCCTGAAAATCCCATGCCGACAGACCCGAAAGAACTCTTCGCCCGAAAGAATGCATTTGCCGCCCGCAAGGTGGGCAACGAAATGGTGCTCGTGCCCGTGAAAGGCAGTGTGGCCGACATGGAGGAGATGTTCACCCTGAATGAAGTAGGAGCGTTCATCTACGAGCAATTGGATGCAAATGCCTCAGTAGATAGCCTCGAACAGGCCATAGTGAATGAGTTTGATGCCGACAGCGCTGAGGTGCGTGCCGACCTCGATGATTTCCTCGTCCAGCTGAGTTCCTTCATGCTCAAGTAGGGATGGCAGCAGCTAAGGTTCATTTTTTGCGCGTTGCGGACTTCATCATCAGAATGGAGAACTGCTCCGACCTGCCGTTGGTGATCGAAGGCGGCTACGAGCCATTCCTTACTACGGACACTGTGGGCGATGCTGATGTGACAGTGCGCGTGCATTCCAGCATTTCCGCCAAACTGCTGGAACCTACCACACCCATCTATGAGGCCATTCAGGACGGCAGTCGCCTTTGGGGCATCTACCGCTGGGAGGAAGGGTTCCGTTTCATGGTGAACGACCCGAATGACCCTGCCCGATTGCAGCAGGTGGCCTTGCTCAGTGCCGACCAGAAGCAATGGGACATCTATTCCGAACCACTGGAAGAGGATGGCAACCGCGGCCTCTGTCCGTTGCTCTATCCGATGGGGCCATTGGTGTTCTATTACCTGACGGTGGTGAACGAGGCCATCATGATCCACGCATCGGGCATCCATGATGGAACGAAGGGGCGCATCTTCAGCGGCTTCTCGGGTGTGGGCAAGAGCACCACGGCTGGGATATGGGAGGCCGCAGGCAGCAAAGTGATCAATGACGATAGGCTCATGATCCGAAAAACGGACATCGGCTATGTGGTGCACAACACCCCGATGTTCTATGCCGCTGAGCCGAAACAGGCCAAGCTGGACGCCATCTATCTGCCCTATCATTCGCCTGCGAACGTGGCCAAGCGGCTCAGTGGGTCGCAGGCCGTGTCGCAGCTCATGGCCTATTGCATCCAACACGGGTACGACCGCAGCTACATCGAGCATCATCTTTCGTTTGTGATCGGGATGGTGCAGACAGTGCCGGTGAGCACGTTGGGCTTCGTCCCCAATGCCGAGGTGATCCCCTTTGTGCGGGCATTTGAAAAAGAACATGAATGATCAGATAGGTAGCTCCGAACTGCTGGGCATCGGCTCCCAACTGCTGGACGAGGCCAAGGAACTTCGGCTGCAAGTGGGCGGAAGCAGCATGTTCCCTTACCTGCGCAATGGCGACATTGCCCATATTGTCAAGTGTCCGTTGGAAGAATTACGGCCGGGCCATGTGGTGGTTTACAACGGTGGGCATCGGTGGATCGCCCATCGGTTGATGCGCATTTCCAAGAATAAGGACCATTGGACGCTCGTCACCCATGGCGACAGCTGCCTGCGGCCTGATCTGGCCTTCACAGAGGAGAATTACGCTGGCCGCATCATCTCTGTGGAAAGGAAAGGAGCCTCTTGGCGCATTGATGGGAAGGGCCATCATCGTTTCGGCAAGATCGTCCTATGTGCCCGAGCAGTGATTCATCCTCTTTTCCACGGCCTGGCCATGCCGCAGCGCATTGTAACCAAGCTAAAGACCATGACGGGGCGCAACCCGCATTAGGGGCCTGTGCTACGGCACATCATCTTCGGCACATTGGCCATCGGTGGCATACGGTCGACCCCCATAGCCCGGCTATCTTCCCGTGAACAGGAATCGAATCACAGCCCTTGCCACTTTGAACATGATCGGAAACGGGTGGAAGGCATAACAGAACATGAGTAAGATGCCGTTGACCCGGTAGTGTTCGTTCATGTAACTCATGGAGGGGAACAAGAAGTGAAACACATACTTCGCCTTTTGCACCGGACCCTTCAAATGTCCCAGCCTGGTCAGGATGTATTTCATATCTATGAACGCAACCCCCACCCCTTTCTGGCTGTGGAAATTCAACAGAAAGACCCGCTCGGCAGCATTCAGGGCAGCTATGTCGCTGTCGGAAAAGAACATGGGGGGCACCTGTATCCCCCAAAAATTGCGGCATACAAAAAGAACCTCCTGCACTTCGCTGAGACAGTTGTATCGCTTCGAATCCTGCATCAACTGCTCCCAGTCCAATAGATCATTGTAATGGATGATGGTCTCTCGGATATCGCAGAAAGAACACATCTTAATCTGATCCGCGTGCAGATGTTTGTATAGATGAAGGCATAAGTGTTGCAGCAGATCGTTGGGATGGAGCGCGCGTATCTCACCACTGGAATGCACTTGTGGGGTAGAGCGTTCCCAATAATCGCGAATGTCTACTTGAATCGGGGTTCCTCCATTGAGAATATGAACATGCAGCTCGATGATGGTCTCGCCTTTTCCGAATTTGTAGGGATGCGCCAGACCGAACTGGCCCTCTGCGAAGGACGATTGCCTGTTCATCTTATGGACCTCCCAGCCCCTGTCTCTCAGTGTGGTCACACACCGTTCCACATCCTCGTTCCTCACCAGCAGGTCGAGGTCGCTGATATGGCGCAGGCCGATGTCGCCATAAACGGCCTCGGCCAGGAACATGCCTTTGAGAACGATGAGAGGTATCCCTTCGCTGTTCCATGCGCTGATCACCTCACTCAGGTGGGCATAGAGTCGGATATTGGAGGCCAACACACCGTTATAGCTCTTGTAGAGGGCTGCGAACGCGTGGGGCGGCACTATGCCTACGGCCTCAGTCGCCTTGACCGTGCGATAGAGCAACGGGGCCAAATGCGTGGCAAGGCCCCTGCGCACCACTATGTCCCAGTCTGTTACCTGATGCAGCAATGTCCGAACGGCCTCTCGGTCGGGTTGCAGGCTGGTGCCGATGAACAGCAATCGGTCTTCGGCAGTGAAAGGGAGTTGGGTCATTGGTGTTGGGCCAAAAATAGGGTATTGCGTGAACGGCCTAAAAGATGCGAACATGGGCAACACAGCATCTCAACCGTTCCAGTGCACGTACTTACAGCCAACTGTGACTGCTACGTCCTATTTTGACGATAGAATTCGAATGATGGTGATATAAAAGTTACCATGCACTGTTCATGAGTTCTGTGGCGGTATCCCATGGGTATCCATGACGGTCGCCATGGGAAATTCAGGGAGCATTTGTATCAAAACCCTGAATCTCCGCTAGCTGTCTTGATTCAGAACGATTTAGCCTCTATGGCTATAAATCCTGCTATCGGCATTTGCGAGTATCAAAGGGTTAAATTCGAATTCAAACGGGATTTATTCGATTGAATCCGCATTAATTCACATTCAATCCAAATTTCTGAGGTGATGCTATGAATTGGTACGAAAGTCAATGTTGGTTTAACTTGTCTATTCTGTCTCAAAACTTAGGTTTTGAACAGCCAATAAATGCCGGTAGATTTGGATAAAGACCCATGGGTTCGCTCCATCGCTTCACCCACGGGGCTATGAGAAGCTCCATGGTGAAGCCCCCAATTGAACCAACGTTGGACCATGATTATTCCTGAACTGTAAAGCAGTTGCTTAGGGCTGGAGATATCCACCCATTTCGTCTCGTTTCGTATCCTTGAGACTGAAGTACAGAGCTATGAGCAAGATTCCTATTATGGCAAGTGACCACCAGAATAAAGGGGTCAGGCCACCAACAATAGATGAAGGTGCAGATGATGTAGCCGCAGCAAATTGAGACGGCTGAAATACGTTTTCGACAACTATCGACAAATTTTCCATTTCACTTGATTTTTCTGATTCTTACCTGATTGAATTCTTCCACTACCTGAATGGCGAAGTCCCCATAAAGGTGCCATATACCGTCTGCCATTTTACCCCTTGTCGTGGGAGCCTGAGGATCAAAGCCCTTGTTCAGCAGTGATTGCATGGGCACCACCGGAATCGCGTCCCGATGAAAAGACATGGCTTCGGCCAATATCTCACCATTTCTTATGTGTGCGGCCGAAACTGCGAAATGCCGTTCCCTACGTTCGGAGGCGAGGTCATTATTATACCTAGCCTTACATGCAATGCTGCAATAAAGCTTGTTCTTACGGCCATGGTGTTCATAATGACAAACTGGGCAAATATGAATAAAAGCATTAATCTCTGGTTTCCATTGCGGGTTCATGACGTATCTATTTCTCCTAATTATTACCGACTGCAAATTTATTGATATATTTTACCAATGCGTTATATTTGTCGAATGGAATGGGATTCGAAAATTGCCGAAGAAATGTCAGTGGTGTTGAGGGGACGAATGGATGCGATTGAAAAGCACTACCCTGAACTTGTTACTGCATTGCTAAAAAAGAGCTTCAGGGCCGTAGAGACCAATATTCATCCGAAGCTCTTAGCCGATTGGAACAGAATGGGACTGCTTCTGGCGCCTCGCAAGAAAAACAAGCACCACAGACTATCCATGACGGAGTTCGTATGGATACTCATGCTCGACCGTATGCGCCAGTTCAATCTTTCTTATGAACTTATCCAAGCCTTCCGGCAAGAGTTCGTCATTGGTGAAGAAGTGAAAATTGGGCAGATATTTAGCTCGCCCGAGGGTAAGCAGGCCATAACCGCTATATTAGGTGAAGAGTATAAAGCTACTTTGACCGCCTTCCTTTCAGATCCTGAAGCACTAGCATTATTGGATGAGATGATGCCGACAGTAAGTGCACTACAGGGAGTTGTTGCCATTTCAACTATAATCGGTTGTCCTATTTCAATTCTTATCGACAAAAATGGAAAGGCACTTGTTTTCTTTCAGGAACTCTTTAGCATGGAAAAGATCAACAAAGATGATCTTCAGCAAATGCTTCACAGCACACACTTCAGCATCAGCGTTACTGAGCTTGTCGCGAAAGCTTTGGGCACTGCCCCAATTGAAAAAATTTCAGGCGAATTGAAGCTGATTTCACCACAAGAAGCTAAGGTGATTACAGCACTTCGGGAGGAGGGTTTGAAATCGGTAACTGTTAGATTTGATGACCGTGGGGATCTTGACTTTTTGGAAATGACCTCCGACCAGAAGGTGGATAAGCGATCAAGGTTGTTTGAACTCATCCTCAGCAATGGCTATCAGGACATCACACTAAAGACTCAGAAAGGAGACATCGTTCATTGTGAGAATACAAGGAAATTCAAATTGAAATGAAACTGGTACTGAACGAATCAGGCCAATTGGCACAAGTGCTAGGCTACCGGAGCAACGGAGCTGGGCGCAACATGTTCCAAAGTGTTGACAATTACAGAATGCAATAAACTTATTGACCCGAAAGGGGAGAAATACACCGAGACCGAACTGCACCAGATGCTGGCTTTCCTTACGGAACTTGCCCGCGCTGTAACCGATGAATTAAAGTCCGAACACTATGAGAAGAAGAGCCGCGCTGATGGCCCGTGTATCGAGTGACGAACAGGCCAAAGGATACAGTCTTGACATTCAGTCAGAGGCTCTTTTGAAGTATTGCGAGCGCAATGACATTGAGGTCGTATTCTCATTCCGCGAGGACCATTCCGCCAAAGATTTCAATCGACCAGCATTCACGGCTTTCCTCGAACACGCAAAGCGCAATAGAGGTGGAATCGACCTGTTGCTGTTCTCCTCATGGGACAGGTTTTCCCGGAATATCATGGATGCCTACACCATGATAGACCGCTTGAAGCGGTTGGGAATCACTCCTCAGGCAATTGAACAACCTATTGATCTTAATATCCCAGAGAACAAGGCCATTCTTGCCATGTTCCTTGTGATCCCTGAGATTGACAATGACAGAAGGTCGATCAAGATCAGGGGCGGTATGCGCGCAGCACTGAAGGCCGGACGTTGGTGTAGAGTAGCACCTTATGGCTATCGCAACACTAGGGACATGGATAATCGACCAATCATTATGCCGGACGACCATTCAGAGAACATTCGTTGGGCATTCGAACAGGTGGGCGAAGGTGGGAGTCAGGCCGATGTGGTGCGCGAACTTAAATCCAGAGGAACACCTGTGGGGAAAAGCCGCCTCTCGAAAATGCTCCGCAACCCCATGTATATGGGCATGATAGAAGTTCCAGCGGAAGGCAGCGAATCCTACTGTGTTGTGAAAGGCAAACATGATGGGATAGTATCAGAGGATCTATTCCATAAAGTTCAGCGAGTACTTCAAGGTAATGTGCCAAAAAAGCGCATTTCCAAAGCTACGCGTGATGAGCATTTGCCTCTTCGTGGCATCCTGGCCTGTTCCAAATGTGGGAGCAAAATCACTGGCAGTCGGTCCCGAGGCCGAATGGGTGTGCGGTATGCGTATTACCACTGTAATGGATGCAGCAAGGAACGCTATCGCTCCGAGCAGGTGAACAACGCACTGCAAGACATCATGAACGGCTTCAGTTTGAACAAGGATGCCGAAATTCTCTACACAGAACTTGTGAAGAGGATGTTGACTGGAAATGACAGTGAACGGCTGGCAAAGGCTGTTTCTCTGCGTGGTGTGATCGCGAAGCAGGAAGAACGCATCATCCGACTTCAGGACAATCTTGCGGACGGGGCCATCAATCCTTCCGATTTCAGGGAAATGCACTCACGTTACTCTGAACAGAAGCGTTTGGCAGAAAAGGAACTGAACTCTCTGACCGAGGACACGACTGGCCGCACAGTTATGCTTCGCAAGGCCGTTAGCATGGTGAGTAAACTTGGGGATTTCTATGCCAATGCAGATACTGACAGCCGATTGCGACTGCTGAGTTCGATATTTCCTGAAAAGTTGGAATTTGACGGAGAAAAATGTCGAACCCCCAGACTCAACCATGCAGTCGCTCTGTGTCTCAGCATTGACGGGCATTTCAGCGAACAAAAAAACCGGACACTATCCAATAAATTGGTAGTGTCCGGTTGGGTGGAGCCGGAGGGAGTCGAACCCTCGTCCAAACAACAGACCAATGGGCTTTCTACATGTTTATTCCCAACTTGCTTGTCGGAGCCGTCCCGGCAAGGGACAACCTAAACGGCCCTTATCCTCTTGTGTTTTCGTCCGCGGGCCGAGAAAACCCTTGGCTTATTCCTACCTGTCGATGCCTCATTTACCACACTGTAGGACGCTGTTGTGGCAGAGACAGCTGTTGCGTAGTTCTGAGAACTAGGCAGCCAGCGCGAAGTGTTCTTCGCCTGTTGTTGTTTGGAAAGTTTGATCGCGGATGATCTTTCCAACACCCGACATGCTTACCTCACCGAACGTATTGCTGTCAAAACCGGTCGGCCCCATAAAAAAAGAACGTGGTCAAAGGTACACAATTGCCATGCCGTGACACGCGGACTGCCAAATGGGCAGGCTATAGAGGTCATTCGCGTTCCAACCAGCGGAACCGCAGCTCATTCCA
>JBFYQB010000135.1:0-5073 GCA_041302955.1 Flavobacteriales bacterium | reverse complement strand
GGAAAACCGCTCTGATCTGATCAGAACACCTATGTATGAAGCAAAAATCCGACCTGATCTTGTGAAGAGACAAAGGTGTGTGGCAAAAAACAAGAGGTATCGTTGGAAAACCAAGACGTATTTCGTCAGCGGACAGGTGTCTGCAGTAAAAAGCAGGTCAGATTGCCGTAAAAGCCGTACATCTTTAATTTGCAGCAAGATGTATGCAATCGATTATCAGCATGTTACGTTGGATAACACATCGATTCTTAGCGTATTCACTATCGACATGAACAGCGTCAACCCGTAAAAATCACTGCAATTGAAACCAACGCGTGTAAAAAGAAGGGCCTTTGTCAAAGCCCACGTAGGCCAACTGAGCAAACCGGCCAGAAATGTGAAGAACTGCCTGTATCAGCATGGCAACATCTTTACTGCGCCCCCCGTTGATGCAGATGAGCTTGAGGCACTGAGCACCGACTATGACGATACCTATGTCCGCTATAAACGTGGTGGGAGCAGCGCCAAGGGAAGCTTCCTGAAGGCCAACGATGCGCTCTTCTCGGCCATCGACCAATTGGCAAACTATGTGAACGCAGTGGCCAATGGCAAACTGCACATCATCCTACTCTCGGGCTTTGTGCCTACAGACACCACCTCTACGCGACTGAAGCGGCCAAAAACACCCGAGAATATAAAACTCAAACGATTGTCAACAGGTCAGATCCAGGCCATTTGCGACCATCAGGATATTGCCGAAAGCTACGGCTGCATCATCACCGCAGGTGCGCCCCTTCCACCCACGGTGCATATCACCATTGGCAACAAACTCTCGCTGCACCCAGCAGAGTTGGCAGCACTGAACATCGTCCATATTGAAATTGACCTCGGCAAGGGCCGCAAAAAACTGTTCTCAGGCCTGACGCCCGGGGTGATCTACTACTTCACCTTCTATGCCGTCAATGCCAGCGGGGCAAGCAGCCTGAGCACAGTTGTGAGCATGGTGTGTGGGTGAGGCTGGATAATGGCTTCAATTATGAAGCCGACACTATTCGTTAGATAAATACGCAAAATGAAAAATAGACACGCTGTTTTTTCTATTCTAGTGATAGTGTTTTGGGGATTCCTTGCCAAGAACGAAGTCATGTCTCAAAACGAGCCTGCCTGTATTAACGATGAAACATTTAGAGCCATAAAACGAAAGGCTATTGCTTCGGCAAGCCATGGCAGAGGCGAGACTCTAGACACAACGTATTTTAAGTTCGTACCAGTATATGAGTGTAGACAAACTTTGATGTTTGTACATCCTGATGGTCTTGATTGTTCAACACTGGATCTATGTGAGGTATTGATTTTCGACTCTAAAAGCAATAAGATCAAGGGAAGTATTGGAATATGTGGAAACGATAAACTTGCGGTGAATTCAGTCTCGCGACAAATAATGCCAACTATGCCGTGCCAATTGTCGGATAGAAAATACACGGTTCCAACCTCCTTTTATAGGAAGATCAAACCCCTTATAAGGAAGCTATCGACAAGTGGTAATGTTATGCTGCTTCATGATAAACTGCTAGGGTTAAGATTCTTTCAACAAGATGTTGGATTCACAACGATAGAGTAGATTACTGAAATACCGGCAGGCGTGAGGCTGTAACTCGTGCCTATCACTGGCGCAGTTCCTCTGACCTTTACTTAAAATGGTTCACCTTTGGGGATGACTTAAAGCCATTAGCTATGCAGATACAGCTAGCGGGTGGGCAGCAGCCCACCAAATACAACGGACGAGCGAAAGACGCGGGCCCGAACATGGGCATGGTCTTGCGCGAGAGGGTACTCGGGCAGAAGTTTTGGAAAGCAGTTAGATGATCAAGTTATTCGATTACCTTTTTATTAGGACATATATACAATACCAAAAATGGAGGGAGGATTATCCATACCCATTTGCAGAAGGGGTGATAGTTGTTGTGCAGGGTCTTTTAGTGCTTGATGTTTTAACTCTTTTATCAATTGTAGGTCTTCTTCCTAAAAAAATTGAAGGTCCAAAATATTATGCGCTAATTCTATTGCTTGTACTTTATCTCATTAATCACCACAGATATTCAAAAAAACACATTGAATTACTTAATTCCTACGATATAGAAAAGGATGCTCATATAAAGAGAAATGACATAATTATAGTATTTTCAATCTGTATTATTATAGTATTTCCGCTGATTATTGGAGCATTGAGACATAATTTAGGTTACGATATTTAGCGCTGCCCCGCAGGCGCGAGCTGTGCCTTGTTTCCATTATCATCTTCACCACCTAGTATCCGCCCGCTGCTTTGGTGCACGGAGTGCATCCCTTATCAGCTGGCAAATGTGCTATCATTGTAACTAAGAACCCCACCGAGCTCATCCCCATGAACCCCGAAACATACCGCTACATCTATGCCCGCGACAAGCCCATGTCCATAAAGATAATAGGGGTCGTAGCAGCCCTGTTCTCGGTCATGGGCCTTGCCTATTCCCCGTTTTTCGGCATCATCATGGGCTTGGGGGGCATCGGAATCCTATCGTATCAACCGGGTGTGGAGGTCGATTTAGCGAATCGCAGATATAGACTGATCACCGCCTTGGGGCCGCAGAGTTTTGGAACGTGGGAACCATTGCCACCCTTGAAGTGCATCTCGGTTTTCAAGACCCAACTGGTGAGCTCTGCCTTTGGCCGTTCTGGCGCAAGCGTCACCTCGCGGCAATCGGTCATTCAGGTCAATCTTGCCACTGCCGGCAACCAGCGGATACGTCTGTTGGAAACAGAAGACAGGGAGGCCGCCTTTGCATTCGCGCAGCAACTCGTTCCCAAGCTCGACCTTCAGGTATGGGACGCTACGGAGCGTGAGGGCAGGTGGGTGTGATCGGAGCGATCGCTGCCGCTCAGATCCGCATCTCCGGGATATCGCCCTCTATGATGAGCCGTCCTTCGGTGGAGTTCTTCACCATCTCGACACTGATGCCCGGTGCGGTCTCTATCAGTTTGAAGCCCATGGGCGTGATGTCCACCACGGCCAGTTCGGTCACTACGCGTTTCACACAGGCCACACCCGTGATAGGCAGGCTGCACTCGCGCAATAGCTTGCTTTCGCCCGCTTTGTTCACGTGCATCATGGCCACGATGATGTTCTCGGCCGAGGCCACAAGGTCCATCGCCCCGCCCATGCCTTTCACCATCTTGCCCGGTATCTTCCAGTTGGCGATGTCGCCCTTCTCGCTCACTTCCATGGCGCCCAGCACCGTGAGGTGCACGTGCTGCCCGCGTATCATGGCAAAGCTGGTGGCTGAGTCGAAATAGCAGGCACCGGCCCTTGCCGTGATGGTCTGCTTGCCCGCGTTGATGAGGTCGGCATCCTCCTCGCCCTCAAATGGGAAAGGGCCCATGCCCAAGATGCCGTTCTCGCTCTGGAATTCCACCTCTATCCCCTTGGGGATATAGTTGGCTACCAAGGTCGGGATGCCGATGCCGAGGTTCACATAATAGCCGTCACGCAGTTCCTGTGCGATGCGCTTGGCGATGCCGTTCTTATCTAAAGCCATGTGTAGTGTAGTATTGACGTTGGTGTCAGTTGGTTATCGGTATGCGTTCAAGCACGCGCACGGTAAGGTCGTCCAGATGCATCTGGCCTTGGCCTTGCAGCCAACCATAGGTGCGCATGGGGTCACTTCTTCTGCGTGGCTCGGGGGTCAGGAAATAGGCTTTGACCTTGAACCATTGCCCCGGTTCGGGCAGCTGCGCTGATACGTCCATGGCAAAGTAGTGGTAAACACTGTCCTGATGCGTGTAGTGCATCACGAGCGTTGGCTTTTGGGTCATCGCCTCCCCATCCAGCCGTATCATGCAGCTTACCTCAAGCCAAGCGTGGTCTGTGCGGGTAAGGTCGTCAAAACGCGACTCGATAGCCGGGGTGAAGTTCATGGCACCGTTCATCCGCAGGGAGCAACAGCCCGAGAAGGCCGTGTCATTTACCAGGCCGGCAGACTGGTCGTTGGCGTCAAAGTTCAGTGCGATGACCTTTTTTTCGGTGTAGAGCACCGAGTCTGCCAGTACGGCAACATTCGGATTCTCCCGATTCACCAATAGGAGCTTATCTGCACCAGAGGGCATGTAATCCTTCAGAAAGACCGCCTTGTAATAGGGCAGCGTCATTCTCGAAGTGTGAATGATGCCTTGCTCCGTCTGCCAGGTCTGTAGGATGTTGAGGAGCAGGAATACCGGGATGGGAGCAAGCATCCACCATTTTCCACTCACGGCCGTGCGCACATAGGCCGCCAATGGAAGGGCGAGTATAGCATATACGTGCATCATGGGGCGCTGCGAGAAGGAATCGGCATACCACCAGTTGGTCCAGCTGGACACCAGATAGATGTACCCGATGGAGAAGAGCAGCGCTGGGACGAACAGCTTCGACCCGTCTTTGCGCAGCAGTAGAAATCCGACCACGGCCAATAGCATCATGGGAGTATAGACGAACCAGCCTTTGCGGAAACTGAACAGGAAGTCCAAGGTATGCGGGAACATCAGGTCGAGGCCTTCCCCTATCTGATCATAGCCATGGTAGATGGGTTTTCCAGTCACCACGAGCCAGTACAGGATCTGCACCATGCCAATGCTGCCCACCGTGATAATGACCACCAGCAGGTCGGCCTTGTGCCGTTCCCACAGTCCGATGTACTTGTTTTGCAGGGTTTTCAGGTCCGATACGCCCCACAACAACGGGATAATGGCGCAGATCACATCTGATGGACGCGTCAGTGCTATCAGCCCTATTACTGTTCCAAGCAGCAGCGAGTTCCATTTTCCTCCCTGCGCGGTATGCCACTTGTCAGTTATCAGGATCAAGGCCGCATACAGCGCGAACAGGTGCACATGGGGCATGCCTGCCGAAGAGGTGTTGACGTGCAGATAGTTGGTGCCTAAGAAAATGGCGAGAAACGTGATGACGGCCACTGCCACGCTGAACCAGCGCAGCAGAATACGCATCAGGAGCACCGCGCCCAGCCCGAAATAGAACAGACTGCCGCTGAACATGGCCCATTGATAAGGAGTGCTGAAACC
>JBFYQB010000134.1:0-10167 GCA_041302955.1 Flavobacteriales bacterium | reverse complement strand
CGATAGCAAGATTGTCATACAGAAACTCGGCCCTGAAGGTGTTGTTGGCGTGGATGCCGCCCACTTTGGCAGCAGCAAGGATCACGTGGTCGGGTTTTTCTTCCGCGAAAAAGGCGTTGACAGCGGTTTGATCCCGAAGGTCCAGTTCAGCCGATGTCCGAGTGATGATGTTCGCGAAACCCTGCGCCTGCAAGGTGCGGCAAATGGCGGAACCCACCATGCCACGTTGGCCTGCCACATAGATCTTGTCGGATTTTTCCATGGTTAGGAATACGATTGAATTCAGGATCAAACTTACGCTTCGCGAGGCAGGTTCCTGTAGCAATTTGAACCACAATTCTACCTTTAGCCCATCTCAGTAAGAACGCAAAGTATGATAGCCACATTACGGCAAACCACCGTTGACCAAGTAGGCGTTGAGGAACGGGTGTCCCGATTCACCAAGCGCAGCATCAAGAATGCGGCAAAGGAACAGGGCCTGCGCATGGCGCTTAGCATGATCGACCTCACCACCCTCGAAGGCAAGGACACCGAGGGCAAGGTGAGGCAGATGTGCTACAAGGCCGCTCACCTTCACGACCAGTTGCCAGGTCTGCCCACCGTGGCGGCCGTCTGTGTCTATCCAAATCATGTGGCAACAGCGGTGGCTGCGCTAAGAGGCACGGGCATCAAGGTGGCATCTGTGGCCACGGCATTCCCATCGGGCAATTCTTCACGGGAGATAAAACTCAGTGACACCAAAATTGCTGTTGATGCTGGGGCCGATGAGGTGGACATGGTCATTTCGCGCGGGCGTTTCCTGCAAGGCGACCATGGTTTTGTGTTCGATGAGGTAGCGGCCATCAAAGAGGCCTGTGGCAAAGCACGGCTCAAGGTAATCCTCGAAACAGGCGAACTCTGCACGCTCGACAATGTGCGCCAAGCCTCATTCATCGCTATGGATGCGGGAGCCGATTTTATAAAAACATCTACCGGGAAAATTTCGCCAGCTGCTACTATGCCTGTTACGCTGGTGATGTTGGAGGCCATCCGCGATTTCTATTACGAAACAGGGAAGATGGTGGGTATGAAACCCGCAGGAGGCATATCAAAGAGCAAACTGGCCCTCCACTACCTTGTGATGTTGAACGAGACCTTGGGAGATGCGTGGCTCACCAATGAATGGTTCCGTTTCGGGGCGAGCAGCCTGGCCAACGATGTACTGATGCAACTGGTCAAAATGAAGGACGGCAGATATCAGGGATTGGAGTATTTCAGTAAAGACTAATGAAAGAGAAACCACAATTGACCTTCGGCACCGCATGGGATTATTCTCCCGCACCCGAAAGTGCGTCCAATGTCTCGATTCAAAAAGAGTATGGGCTCTACATCAACGGCAAATGGGTGAAGGCCGAAGGCGGGAAAACCTTCGCATCGGAGAACCCTGCCACTGGCGAACACATCGCCCTTTTTGCCGAGGCATCGGACAAGGATGTGGACAAGGCGGTGAAAGCAGCCCGCAAAGCCTATACTGATGTTTGGAGCAAGCTTCCCGCCAAGGAACGCGCGAAGTACATCTTCCGCATCGCAAGACTCATACAAGAGCGGGCGCGGGAGTTTGCCATCTGCGAAAGCATGGACGGTGGCAAGTCTATCCGCGAAAGCCGCGATATTGATGTGCCGCTCTCAGCCAACCATTTCTTCTACTATGCAGGCTGGGCGGACAAACTGGAGTATGCCTTCCCTGGTAAGAAAGTGCAACCGCTTGGCGTGGCCGGACAGATCATCCCGTGGAATTTCCCGCTACTGATGGCCGCATGGAAGATCGCCCCCGCACTGGCCTGTGGCAACACGGTGGTGCTCAAACCAGCCGAGACCACACCGCTCACCGCCATCAAACTGGCCGAACTGATCCATGATGCTGGACTACCAGCAGGCGTGGTAAATATTGTGACAGGCGCAGGTGCCACAGGCGCGGCTTTGGTCAACCATCCCGATGTGGACAAGATCGCTTTCACTGGTTCTACCAACGTGGGCAAGCTCATTCAGAAAGCAACCGCTGGAACAAACAAGAAAGTGACGCTGGAACTGGGCGGCAAGGCGGCCAACATCATCTTTAACGATGCGCCCATTGACCAAGCGGTTGAGGGCATCATCAACGGCATTTTCTTCAATCAAGGTCATGTGTGCTGTGCGGGTTCGCGACTGTTTGTGCAGGAGAGCGTCTATGACACCGTCATCCAAAAACTGAAAGACCGCATGGCCACCCTCCGCGTTGGCGATCCGCTGGATAAGAATACCGACATCGGGGCCATCAATAGCAAGGAGCAGTTGGCCACCATCGAGAAGTACCTGAAGTTGGGTGTGGAAGAAGGTGCAGCCATTTATCAACCTGAATGCGCTTTGCCCAAGAAAGGCAACTGGTGCCGTCCGACTTTATTTTTGGAAGCAACGCAAAGTCATCGCATAGTGCAGGAAGAGATCTTTGGGCCTGTGCTTGCGGTTCAGACCTTCCGAACAATTGACGAAGTAATCGAGAAGGCCAACAACACGCCTTTCGGTCTCAGCGCGGGTGTCTGGACCGACAAAGGCAGCCGCATTTTCAATCTTACCACCAAACTCCGTGCAGGCGTGGTGTGGGCCAATACCTACAATAAATTCGATCCGACATCGCCTTTCGGAGGCTACAAGGAAAGCGGATTCGGTAGGGAAGGAGGCATTCAGGGTCTGGGTGCATATGTTAAACTCATTTGAAGATGACACGCTTGAACGTTCAGAAAACATATAAGATCTATATCGGAGGCCAGTTTCCGCGTGGTGAATCGGGGCACTATTATCCCGTTGCATTGAAGGACGGAACTGTGACAAACATCTGTCTTTGTAGCCGCAAGGATTTGCGCGATGGAGTAGTGGCCGCACGAAATGCTTTCTCTGGTTGGAGCGAACGTACTGCCTTCAATCGCAGTCAGATCCTCTATCGCATTGCTGAAATGCTGGAAGGAAGAAAGGCGCAGTTCGTTGAGGAATTGAAACAAGGTGGTTCCTCTTCATCTTCTGCCGTCAAAGAGGTGGAGATAACTATTGACCGTTGTGTTTACTATGCAGGTTGGTGCGACAAATTCACGCAGGTGTTCAGCAGTGTGAATCCCGTGGCATCGTCCCATTTCAATTTCAGTGTGCACGAACCAACTGGTGTGGTCACCATCATTGCGCCCGAAAGCCTAGCATTGCTCGCATTGGTGAGCGTCATTCTTCCTGTGATCGCTGGCGGGAATACGTGTGTGGTGCTTGCCTCAGAAAATCAGCCACATGTGGCTGTCACCTTTGCGGAGGTGCTCAATAGCAGCGATCTGCCGGGCGGTGTGGTTAATATATTAACTGGCAAGGCCGATGAACTGGTATCTCATTTCTCATCCCACAAGGATGTGAATGCCACCATCTACGCCCGTGGCAATGCCACGCATTTTAAGAAAATGCAGGAAGAGGCATCAGCCAATGTGAAACGCGCTTTCAATTGGAGCCAACACGATTGGGCCAAGGAAGGCGAAGATCCTTATCTGATTCTCGACACGCAGGAGTTGAAGACCACTTGGCATCCCATTGAGAATATCAGCGGAGGCAAGGCGGGGTATTAGGGCTAAAACTTATAGCCTGAATACTCAGGAGTAAACTCCTCTGGCTTGATGCTCGGATTTATCTTGAGCCCTTTGTACTCATACACGGCTATCAGTCCTTTGGTGTCATACATCTTCTGATAGACGGGCAGATAATTCTGCTGATCGATATACATCTCGATCTTCTTGCAATAGGAGTTCGGTACTTTGATGACCTGACCGGCCTTCACTTTGCTATAATCACTGAGATTATTGATCTCCAAGAGCTCATACTCGTTCGTGTGCGTTTTGCGAGCAATGTCAATTACGGTTTCGCCAGCTTTCACGGTGTAATTGTTAAGTGCATATTCTTTGTTGGTCAAGGTCACATTCCAACACTTTCGGCCATCATAGGTCACCTCGCCATGAACCGTTACATAATCATCCATTTTGGTCTTGTAGGTCTTGTAGACATGATTCAGCACCTTTCCAGTGTAGGTGAAGCCCAATTGGCGCACACTATGATGCTGGTCTTTGCGGAGGATGGAACCTTCTGGGTCTAGATTCAACGTCATGAAAGGGAACGCATTCGGGTTTACTTTGGATTGATTCCCATTCCATCCATCCACATAAAGCACTTCCGCTCCTTTATTGGGTGCGTGAATTTTCAGGTATGTCTTGAATGGAGAAGCCTGAAGTTTCACGTCCTGTGACCCGGGGATCATTTTGCCGTTGATGCGCTCAGATTTGTCTAAACGGAATGTCAGGGTCTTGATGTTGTCTATACTCGCCATCATCTTATTGAACAGTTCACTCTTGTCGAGCGTCTGGGCAACAACAGATTGAGCTGAAACGATGAATAGTAACGCAAAGATGAAGCGCATGGGTAAGTATGGTTTAATGTGCACGCAAAGTTACTCCATGGCAGACCCATTGCCAACGGGGTAGGGCACAAGCCGTTGAAAAATCAGAAAGACAATTAGGGGGTAAGCCGGATAGAGATGGCGTAATGGTCCGAAAGATGCTTATGTTTGCTGGACCACTGCGAGGTGAAGGTCTTCAACATGCGCTCTGCCCAAAGTGGAGTGGGCCGAGACCTTGGGCGCGGATTGCGTACCAAAGCATAATCAAGCAGAGCTCCCTGACCACGGTATTTCTCAGGGACAAGGGTGTTGTTCTCGCAGCCCCATGTTGTGGCTGATGCCGATGCGCAATAGGTGTCTTCGGGCATGCATACATCGCCATCAGAGCCATGAAGCAAGGCGATCATCTCTTGATAATCCTCCTCGTTATCACGCGATGTGTTCATGTCGCCCATCAGTATTTGGGGGATATCACTCTTGGCATAAGCCTCGAGCATCACATTCATTTGAGCAAACTGTTTGGCTCTTACTTCGGCATATTTTCTTCCTTCTTCTGCCTGTAGATGTGTATTGAGCAGCTGGTAGGTATGGCCGTTCTTCGTTACTTCAAAGAAAACAGCTCCTTTGCTGGCGCCACAATCCACACCTGCACAGGCATCAAAAAAAATCGATTGAATGTTGTCAATTGGAATGCGACTAAGCACCCAAAGACCATTGTTGAACACCTTGCCATCTTTCATTGGCCTTATCTCGTAAGGAAACTCGTCTCCCAAGGCTTCCCGCAGTCGTTTCAAACTCACTCTGCCGAATGCCTCCTGAAAAAGCAGTACATCGTATTCAGAATCTTTTAGGAGCGCTCCGATATGTTTGGCTCGTTCTAATTGCCCGTCCCAGAAGAGGCCAGCTGGACGCATGTAAATGTTCCAACTGAGGACATTCAAAGTGCCAATCTTTTCAGCCGTTTGCCCAAGTGCTGATGTCCAAATAAATAGGGTTGCAAAAAACCAGAAGTAGGATGTTCTCATTGTAAAAAAGGGTTTTGTCTTCGTTCTGAACCAATGCTCGTCTTGGGGCCATGACCCGGATGGACGGTCACTGAATCGGGCAGTACGAGAAGTTTACTCTTGATGGCACCGATAAGTTGCGCGTGATTTCCTCCGGGAAGGTCTGTTCTGCCTATGCTACCTTGAAATATGGTGTCGCCTACTATGATCTGTGCGCTCTCATGATCGTAAAAACAGATGCTTCCAGGTGAATGACCAGGGACGTGAATGACCTTCAGTTTTAATTCACCCACTTCTACAGTGTCACCATCATTCAAGAAAACGGAGGGTGTTACCATCTCACCTGTTTCAAATCCAAAGTTGCGAGCATACGATGGCACGGCTTGCAAAACAGGCAGGTCATCCCTATGCATTTCCAATTTCAGACCATACCGTTGGGCCACATGGCGGTTTCCCAACACATGGTCAACGTGGCAATGCGTGTTCAATAGTTTGATCGGGGTCAGCCCCATCTTCTTAATGAAATCGTCCAGTTCATCGCGTTCCCATTGATCATAACAACCAGGGTCGATCACTGCGCACTGCCTGTCATCATCCCACACTAAATAGGTGTTTTCCTGAAATGGGTTGAATGAAAACGAATGTAAATTCATGTGGCCTGATCGTGTAAAGTTACATCTTGCTCAATTGCAATACGCCTTAAACAGTATTGCTGTCGAATATTTTGCAATCGCTTAACATGATGATCGTTTGAGATTCCCAGAAAGCAAAAATTATACAAAACCTATTCTTTGAAAGCCACCACTTTTGTTTCTTCATCCATTCCTTACATTTACCATCCGTTTTAAGCATCTGGACATGAGAATTTTAAAATCAGTTCATTGGGTCATGTTGGTAGTGGTTGCCATGGCAGCCTCTTCCTGCAGTTCTACTGAAATAGGTCAATTGGAAGGGCAGTGGCAGCTTTTTTACATAAACCATTTGGACGACCCCAATATTTACATCTGGGAATTTGCAAGTGGAGGTGAGTTTGTGGTGCGTTCCTATCCGCTTCCAACAGAGGAGGATCCGAACCCACCTGTAGGTGTTCTCGGGACTGGGAAGTATGAGACCTCAGCGGAGTTTTTGGATGCTGTGGTTGTCATCTCTGAAGTGATCACTCAAAATCAGCATCTGCATACTCAACTAAGCAGCTGTTGCATGGGCGAGAATTCTGCGGCATGGACTATCCTTGAAATCGATAATGAAGTGTTGCGTTTGGGCACTGCCGATGCAGGTGGTTATGTTATCAGGGAGTTCACAAGGCTGAACTAATCATCATCTTTGGCCTCTGAATGGCCAAGGCACGAACCGATTTCCTATGTCAGAGTTGTGGATACAACTCGCCCAAATGGGTGGGCAAATGCCCTTCTTGCGGTGAATGGAACACCTTTGTAGAAGAGGTGGTGTCCAAGCCCAAGGCAGCTTTGGCAAGCCGTGTGAGTGATGCCAAACCTCTGCCACGCAATATCTCTGAAATCGAACACCTCTCGGAAGCGCGGCTTATTTCGCCCGATGCGGAATTCAACAGAACGGTTGGTGGTGGCATTGTTCCGGGTTCAGTTACGCTGATCGGTGGCGAGCCGGGCATAGGCAAATCGACCTTATTGCTTCAACTGGCCCTGCATTGGAAAGGGCTGCATGTGCTCTATGTCTCTGGCGAGGAGAGCGAGCAGCAGATTCGGATGCGGGCCGAGCGCGTGGGCATCCGAAATTCGGAATGCGTCATTCTCACCGAGACATCGACCACGCTGCTGTTCAAGCATTTCAAGCAGGTGAGGCCCGAACTCATCATCATCGATTCGATCCAGACGGTGTATTCTGAGCTGATCGACTCGACACCGGGCAGTGTGTCGCAGATCCGAGAGTGCACGGGAGAATTTGTGCGCTTCGCAAAGGAGACTGGCACACCGATCATTCTTGTAGGACACATTACCAAGGATGGTAGCATTGCTGGGCCGAAGATCTTGGAGCACATGGTGGACACGGTGCTACAGTTTGAGGGCGACCGCCACTACCTCTTCCGCATTGTGCGCGCCATCAAGAATCGATTTGGCAGCACGCCCGAGCTGGGCATCTATGAAATGAACAACAGCGGATTGGAGGCGGTTTCCGACCCATCGCGCATTCTCGTTCCCGACCGGGATGAGCCGCTGAGCGGGGTTTCCATCTCGGCCATGTTGGAGGGCATCCGGCCGATGCTGATAGAGACGCAGGCACTGGTGAGTTCTGCCGTGTATGGCACGCCACAGCGCTCGGCCACGGGCTTCGACCTGCGCAGGATGAACATGCTTTTGGCGGTTCTGGAAAAGAGATGTGGGTTCAATCTGGGAACCAAAGACGTGTTCCTCAACATCACTGGCGGATTGAAGGTGGACGATCCTGCTTTGGATCTTGGTGTTATCTGCGCCATGTTGTCGTCCAATGCCGACCTGCCGATCCCAGTGGGTTCGTGCTTTGCGGGCGAGGTCGGACTGAGTGGCGAGATCCGCCCTGTGAACCGCATAGAGCAACGCATTGACGAGGCGGCCAAAATGGGAATGAAGCAGATCTTCGTTTCAGACCGCAATCCGATAAATGCCACCAGCAAGGCCATCCGTGTGATTCAGGTGGGCAAGGTGGGCGAGGTGTTCGCGCATCTGTTCGGCTAAATATTCAATCAACGAAACGACCATGAATTTTGACATCAAGGAAATAGTCACCGCGGGCATGGTGCTCTTCGCAGTCATCGATATTGTGGGGAGCATTCCCATCATCATTGAACTGCGCAACAAAGCAGGGCATCTGAAATCGGAGGTGGCCACTATCGCCTCATTGGTCATCATGATCCTGTTCCTGTTCGTTGGAGAAAGCATGCTGAGTCTTATAGGTATCGGGGTGGGTGATTTTGCCATTGCAGGCTCGCTGGTGCTGTTCTTCATCGCCTTGGAGATGATCTTGGGGATCAAGCTCTATAAAGGGGAAACGCCTTCGACCGCTTCCATCGTCCCATTGGCTTTTCCGCTGATCGCAGGGACAGGAACGCTCACCACTTTGCTTGCCATCCGTGCGGAATATCATGTGGAGAATATCATTGTTGCCATCCTGTTGAACATGATTCCCGTTTATCTCGTGCTGAAGAATACGCAACGCCTTGAACGCATTCTTGGGCCAGGCGGCATCGGTGTGCTACGCAAAGTATTCGGGATAGTGCTGCTGGCAATTGCGGTGAAATTGTTCCGCACCAATCTGGGTGTCTGAACGTTCGCTGCTACCGCTATTTTTATGGAAATGAGTGCATAGCTGCCCATCCTGGCCCCATGGTCAAACTTTTCAGCGTGCAGCCGACCTTGGAAATACATGTTGTCGTGTGGCTCATGGCTTGGCGGACCGCCATTGGCCTATCTCCATCTTTAAAAGGTCAGACGTAAAAACGCACTCCAAATGGCTGACCTCAATCTGGAGGTTGACAGCCAGCACATCACCTATGCCGATATCCTCTTGGTCGGATTGCACACCGTCTCGGAGCACTTAGAATGTCCATCTTTTCAATGTGAGATACGGTTTCATTACTTCGAGAAGCTATTTCTTTATTGTAGTATCTTATTGCATTACTGTAGCATCTTATTCCATTACTGTAATATGTAATTACATTACTGCATGATACGATTTCATTACATCCATATACGATTTCATTACATCATGATACGATTTCATTATATCAATATGCTATTTATTTATCGCAATTGATATCTGATGTAAATAAATTGGAAATGACACTGCCGAAATGACCATACGCAATCAATCTACTGCATGTCACTATAAAGCAATGACAAGCGAATCTGATGAAATGCTCATGCGCTATGTCGTAATAATAAATTGCACCACCGAACACGCTTAGCGACATAGAGAAATTGCCTATCAACTATCACAGATCGTATTTGAAACCCGGCTATCTGAGTGTGATGTTGGTTCTAACGCTATGCACCATGCAAAATGTGAGCCTGCTGGAATCCTGATTGCTGCTGCACTTGGCAGAGGTGTGCGTCACTAAGGCCAAAGAACAGCTCGTCCGTTAAGGACCGCCATTGCCCTATAGATAACAGGCAAATGCTCCAGATCAACTTAGGTAGCCTTCCGTTCCTTTACATCCGTACCTTTGCGCCATGCGTCTGCTGAAACTCATCGTATCCCCGCTGCTGGCCTTGCTGGTGTTGCTTTCGGGCATGGGTTTCTTTGTGGATCACATGGTGTGCAGCATCAGCGGTACCCATCGCTTGGCCATCAATGCGCAGATAGACGATTGTTCGGATTCCTGTTCACGGACGGCCGATACTCATGCGGTGGAGCGCGAATGCTGCGATTATGAGTCCAACTATTTCAAGGAGGACCCGCTGACGCAACAGAAGGACGAGCGTCAGGATGTGGTGCTCTTTCCTGCGCAGCCCCTCCCAGCAAGAGTAACCTTGGCATTGCCCGTTGCGCTTCGCAAAGCGGCATTTTCGCCTTTCCCAGACCTGCCTCCGCCCCATGTGCGATGGCACGTGCTGCTCGAGGTCTTTGTGATCTGATACCCTTTCTGTTTTCCCTGAGTCGCTCAGGGTTGGATTTTTCATTTCCATTAACAGAACTGTATTCTCATGAAAACTTTAATCAATGCCTTTGGCCGTCTTAGGTTCAAGGTTCCAGGTGCAAGCCTTGAATACCAAC
>JBFYQB010000133.1:0-4474 GCA_041302955.1 Flavobacteriales bacterium | reverse complement strand
GTTGCAATGGCATTGACTGTAATTGTGGCATAAGCCGTGTCGGCAAAAAGGCCTCCGGTGCAAAGAATAGTATCGATTCCGATAAGCATTACCGTGTACGTCCCCGGGGTGGAATAGGTGTGAGACGGTGCTGCCAATGCAGAAGTGGTACCATCACCAAAATCCCATAGAATATCAGCCGCATTCACCAACTGCGAATTGAATTGCACATCGAATGGCGCACAGCCGGAAACATCGCTGCCAGCAGTGATCTCAACATCCACCCCAGTTATCTCCATATCCAATTTGATCACACCAAGGTTGCATCCGCTTGGCGCGTCATTGGTATTTGACCATGCACCTGGCGTTGTAGGAAACGCACTGCTGCCGCCACATCCTGCGCATACGGCCTGATGTATCACACCATCACGATTAAACCTGCTTGTTCCGCCATCCACGTGTTCCTGTGTGCCACTACCACCAAAATAAGTGGAGTATAGTAGGGAAGCCGCGCCAGATTCAAGCACCATGAAGTAGAAATCGCTACCATCTGTCGTAGCTTGAAATGCATTGGAAGTGACCGGCAATCCTATTGTATTTCCAGTGGCGTTGTTCCAAAAATTATTGGTTCCTCCACCCCATCCCGACACATAGATCCTGTCGCACACATCCACCAGAAAGGCAGTAGGAGAAATATTCACGCTTGTACCGCTACCGAAGACCGTTGAGAGTGACAGCGCATTGAGCTGCCCATTGAGCCTCTGTATGAACTGCCTTCCTCCTGTATTGGAGTACACGCCAGAAGTTACGGGAATAGCTCCCAAGGACTGGCCATAGAGATATACATTGTCTGCTCCATCGATCTCTACAAGGTATGCTTGATCGTATGCAGATGTGCCGATATAAGAAGCCCGTTGAATGGACGAACCATCTGCCAAGATGCGGGCAATGAAACCATCGGTTGTGCCGCCCATATAGGTTGGATGGAGAGTTCCTCCCGTGACCGGGAAATTCTGACCCTGAGTGCCTCCTGCCACAAACACATCGCCAAGACTGCCAAGTTTGAGCGAATAACCGGCATCGGCACCACCACCGCCCAAGTAACTGCACCACTGCAAACCACCGACATTAGGATCGAATTTGGCCACAACAGCATCCTGTGCCCCAGAAAGAGCTGTACCGAAAACACCCGGTGTGACCGGCAGATCTGCAGACAAGGTGCTGCTGGCGATGAAGATGTTATCTGCGGCATCCACGATGACCTCTCCTCTGAACTGGTCACCATAGTTGTAGGTGAGTATATTGCTCTGATTAAGGCCGTCATTGCCGCTTCCACCAAAAAAGGTGCTCCCAACGATCGAAGACCCATCTGCCTCCAGCACCACAACAACAATATCAGAACCTGTGGTATAATCCGTGCCATTACTTGGATAATTGACGGCCACACCACCATTGTAGGAGACATCATACGCACCAGCGGTGACCGGAAAATCAGACGAGGATGTACTGCCAAGTATCACCAGCTGGCCGCTACTGTTCACAACCATACTGTTGGGCGCATCAGCCGAAACGCCTCCGATTATGGTAGAATAGATAAGAGAACTGCCATCTGGCGAGAACTTGGTGATGGCCATATCCACCTGACCACCGAATCCGTTGTTGTATGAACCCGTGACAAATGGGTAGTTTGCTCCAAATGTTATTCCGCCACCGTACAGCGCGCCTCCATCATCATAGGTGGCAGTAAATCCGAAATTGTTGGAAACAGAGCCACTGTAACTGCTGAAAATGAGCACCGGATCGATCACCAATTCCTCGTTTGGATCATATCCATGCGGAAAAGCAAACCTTACTGTTTGACCTTCAAGCACAAAGTGGCAAGGAACATCGTGCTTCACGCCATCAACAACCTGATAGGCTACAGGCCGCAGCTCCGTAACATGATTGTGTCTGTTCACAACGTGCAGCTGCCCCTGTTTAAGATAAATGTCATCAACACCCTCATAGGTCATGGCTATAGCAGACGCATCCGAATTCGGACCGACCATGAATTCATATTTGAGGTTTCCATCCTGTTCAAAGTAATGCAGGTCTATTCCCGGGTATATGCCAGAATAATGGAGTCGCGCAAATGCCCGCACATCAGTGGCCCATTTGGACGGGTCGTTTCCGCGCAGAAAATGCGTGCGGTCCGCATACTCCGACTCCCCTTTCAGATACGCCTGTGATGAGGCATTTTGAAACACTATGTGATAAGCATGCGCATTCAATGCATTTGGCCGGTGTTCATGTTCGTGTCCGGTGGCATGATCATGAACACCGAGCAATTCAGGATCCGAAAAATTGAAGACCAACCTGTCCTTTTGGAAGAAAACATCCGCGTTGGCCACCCGCAAATGATGACTCACCTGCTTTGGATATTGGCCCTTGTTCTCTATGAAACGCGGTCCATTGCCACCAAAGGCGGACATATGCAGCACGATGAACACAAAGGCCGCTAAGCCCTTGCGCATGCCAATCCCATAAAGTGCTTTCATGTTATTTCCCTTCGATCAGCGGACAAGCGTCACGTAGCCGGCCTTCTCCACTCCGTTCAGTTGGGAAATGTAGTAATAAGTTCCATCATCCACGGGCTGGCCTGACTTGTTACGGCCGTCCCAACAATGGTTCTGACCGCCTGTCGATTCGTAGATGAGCGCTCCCCATCTGTTGTAGACCACCAAATTGTAGCAATCACTGAAACGACCATCAAATCCCGGACGGAAACAGTCATTCACTCCATCCATGTTGGGAGAGAAGAATGTTGGGTAAAGAATATCGATCGTATCGTTGCCAAACCATTGGTTGGAGAAATCAATGGTCAGTGTGTCCGTACAGACACCACCATTATTGAATGCAGTAAGCGTCACCACGCTTCCAGGACCTGGAACATACGTGTGCGTCACGTTGGCCTGATCTGATGTAGTGCCATCACCAAGATTCCAAGCGTACGTGTCCGCATTCTCTGAATTGTTGATGAACTGCGCATAGATGCCATCACAGCTGGGCAAAAAGGTCGGAGTGAAGGCCGCTACAGGTAGCGTAAGGATATCAACCTGAACTTGAGCAACATCCTCACATCCCGATACACTGGTAATGGTAACGGTATAGGTGGTGCTGGCAGCAGGACTGAGGAATGGCGACCCGGAAGTTGGATCACTGACCCCTTCGGCCGGACTCCATGAGAACGAAGCACCACCGGACACGAACGCTTGTAAACTATCATTCTGACAGATGATACTATCAGGACCGGCTGTGGCAGTGAAGAATGTTACGCTTACAGAATCAGAGGCCACGCAACCATTGGCATCCGTACCGGTAACGCTATATACTGTCGGAACCTGAGGAGAAGCAGTTGGTGTAGCGCTTTGCGGATCGCTGAGACCGAATAGCGGGCTCCAGATATAGGTATCACCTCCAGTTGCATTGAGCACAAGGCTTCCCCCTATGCAGATCATGCTGTCCACACCAGCACTGATGTCAGGAAGCAGGTTCATGGTAACGTTAACCTGATCGGATGCGATACATCCATTGTTGTCCGTTACAGTTACCGTGTAAACAATATCCTGTTCAGGTGTTGAAATAGGCAATTGCTGGTTGGCATCATCCAAAAAGGTTGCTGGAGTCCACACGAAGGTCGTACCTCCAGACCCCTGCAATACTGTTCCTTCACCCTCGCATACAGTGCGGTCTGGGCCAGCATTTGCCTGTGGTAATGGATTGACCGTAAGGGTCATTTGATCCGTTGCCGAACAACCTATATTATCCTCGACCACCAAGGTATAGGTGGTCGTATTTGCAGGACTTGCATTGGTATTGGCTGCACTCGCATCATCAATACCAATTGGTGGCACCCACTGATATGTCTGGCCTCCAGAGCCCTGCATCACATAAGTGGCGCCATCGCATATGGCAGCATCAGGCCCCGCATTTGCAACTGGCTGTGGATTCACATCCACCTGAACTGTGGCAGTACTGTAGCACAACGTGCTGAAAGTGATGTCATCCACACCAAAGTCGTTGCCACCTGTCACTGTGTTCTGATTAACAATACAGATGTTGGCAGAGGTTGCGGCACCCGAATTCCATGTCTCGAAAAACTGAGCCCAGTTGTTGATGTTAAAGGGTGCACTGAAAGGGCTTCCAAGCACCTGTCCATTGATGGAAAATTGCAGGATGGCAGGATTGCTGGCTACAACGGAACTAACCCAAGCACCAAAATAATACTCCGTATTCGGAGTGACCGATACCGATTGGCACCAAACATCGAGTCCGGCAATGCTTGAACCATTCACCACCAAGAAGTTATCGTTGGGCACATTGCCAGTATGACCGACTCCTTGAAAAGCCGGATGCACGCTACTGGCGTTTGTCACCACACTGTAGCGGCTCTCGGGCACAAGGTCGTTAGAGAAGGAATAATCACTGCTGAAACCGACATTTCCTTGCGTGAAAT
>JBFYQB010000132.1:0-2820 GCA_041302955.1 Flavobacteriales bacterium | reverse complement strand
CCTGGAGCTTTCGGACATGGATGTGATCGAGTTTCACGAGGCATTTGCTGGGCAGATACTTGCCAACATCGCTGCATTGGCCTCTGATGACTTTGCGAAGAAGCACCTTGGTCGCGACAAGGCTGTTGGGCAGATGAACATGGACAAAATGAACCTTTGGGGCGGATCGCTCAGCATCGGACATCCGTTCGGAGCGACCGGAGCACGCATCATGACGACAACGGCCAATCGACTTATTGCGGAAAATGGTCGCTATGGGCTACTTGCTGCTTGTGCGGCAGGAGCACATGGGCATGCGACAATATTGGAGCGGTACTAGGCATGAAAATGCTGCTCATTGCCTTGTTGATCGCAAGTACTTGCATTGAAGCGAAATGTCAAGATTCAACTGAAGAAAAAAACAGCATTCTATCAGACACTCTTTACTGGCTAGGATTAGACCTTTCTCAACTGAAGGTCTATGACTATCTATTGGTTACTCAGGCTGAAGTTTTCAAATCAGAATACTGTCCTTATATCATTGGCCTCACGAGACAGAAATATCCCTTAGAAAAAGTCAAGCAAGATTACGGCAAGACAACAGTCATTGAATATTCGGACATTTCACTAAGTTCGTTTCGCAAGCTGAACACTGATTCATTGGTTATGATTGACGGGGACAGGACTTTGTCATTCGAAAAAATTCAATCTGTTATTCGTGATTATGACTTAAACGTAAAGGAAGGATTAGGATTGGTAGCAATGGTTCCAAACGTTTCGAGGACCAAGAATCAAACAACTGTAGTTGTGATATTTTTCGAGATTTCCAGTAGGTCAATCATTGAAGTCTTCAAATCACAAAGCGCCCTTAGCAGCGCCCCTTCTCCAGACGCATATGCAAAAAGCATTCTTAACGCATTAAAGGAGTGCGCAGCTAAGTTTCAAAATAAGAAACGTAACATGTCAACTTGGTAATTCCGAGTTCTAGTAAAATAATCATAATGAGAAACAAATACTTCGAAATAGAATACCGCAACGGCATCGCCATCATCTGGATGGACGAGCAGGACAGCAAAGTGAACAAGATTGGGCCGGACATGATTGGCATGTTCAACCCATTGATGGATGAATTGGAAAAGGATTCCAAAGTGAAGGCTGGTGTGATGATTAGCCGAAAGAAGGATTTCATTGCGGGTGCAGACATCGAAGCATTTGCCAATGTGAAGAAGGAAGGCGACTGGCAGCCCATCGCGAAGCAAGGACATGCGATTCTGCAACGATTGGAAAAGAGCAAGAAGCCCATCGTAGCGGCCATTAACGGTGCGTGCATGGGTGCCGGATTGGAGATTGCCTTAGCCTGTGCTGCACGTGTAGCTTCCGACAGTCCGAAGACGGTGCTTTCGCTTCCAGAGGTGAAACTTGGCCTGCTGCCCGGTGGTGGTGGCACCCAGCGATTGCCACGACTTGTGGGCATCCAAAAGGCGTTGGACATGATGCTTACGGGCAAGAACGTGTTCGCCTATCCCGCGAAGAAAATGGGACTGGTGGACCGCGTTGCCACCAAAGAAGCATTGCTTGATGCGGCCATTTGCCTTGCCAACGAACTCGTGAAAGCCCCTTTGAAGCGCGAGGATAAGCGCACGGGCATGGAGAAGTTCCTCGAAGGGAATCCCATCACGCGGGGCATCATCTTCAAGAAAGCGAAAGAGATGGTGGACCGTCAGACGAATGGCAACTATCCTGCTCCGTATGCCATCATGGAGTGCGTGCGCATCGGTATGGAATCGGGACTTGAAAAGGGCTATGCCGAAGAGGTGAAGCGTTTCGAGAAGCTGATCCTTACACCGGAGAGCTTCCAACTTCGGGGCATTTTCTTCGCCATGACGGACAAGAAGAAGAACCCATTGCAAAGTGTGGTACGCCCTGTGGACACCATCGCTATGGTGGGTGCGGGTTTCATGGGTGCTGGCATTGCACAGGTGAGCGCGGCCAAAGACATACGCGTATTATTAAAGGATATAAAACAGGAAACACTGACCCAAGCACGCAGAACGGTTTGGAGCGACATCGGCAAGAAGGTGCAGCGCAAGGCTATGGCGCAGTTGGATGCCGACCGGATGATGAACCGCATCGTGGGTCAACTGGACTTCAACAATTTCGAGAAGGCGCAAGTGGTGATCGAGGCGGTTTTCGAAGAACTGAATGTGAAACACAAGGTGCTTGCGGAATGTGAGAGCCACATGAGCGAATCGGCCATCTTCGCCAGCAACACCTCTGCCCTGCCGATACACGAGATCGCCAAGGCATCGAAACGGCCAGAGCAGGTAATCGGGATGCACTATTTCAGTCCAGTGCCAAAAATGCCGTTGCTGGAGATTGTAGTGACCGACCAGACTGCTGATTGGGTAACGGCCACGTGCTACGACCTCGGTGTGCGCCAAGGCAAAACAGTGATCGTGGTGAAGGACGGCCCGGGATTCTACACCACCCGCATCCTCGCACCGCTATTGGGCGAATCGCTCAACATGCTGGAGGAAGGTGCCGATGCTTTGCAGATAGACAAAGTGCTGAAGAAGTTCGGCTTTCCTGTGGGGCCGATAACCCTGATGGACGAAGTAGGCATCGATGTGGGCGCCCACATTATGAGCGGACAACTGATGCAGCATTTCATATCCACCCGCAAAGGCGTGAAGGTGAGCGATGCGATGAAAAAGATGTTCGAGGCCGGATACCACGGCCGTAAGAACAAGAAGGGGTTCTATGCCTACGATGAGAATGGCAAGAAGAAGCGCGAATTGGATGCGAACGTGTACAGCTTCTTCGGTGGCAACACCCGCAAGC
>JBFYQB010000131.1:0-4993 GCA_041302955.1 Flavobacteriales bacterium | reverse complement strand
TTCACATCGGTCACGATACCCATCTTCGCTTCGCTATCCACTTTCAGCGAGTAGGTCAGGAAGGGCACCTCGGCCTCATTTGTTTCAGCTTTCACTTTTTCCACAAATGCTGGGATATCCTTCACATTAGCGAATGCATCATCCAACTGTACCCTAGGCTCAGAGCCATAAATCGACTCCAATGCCTTGATCGGTGGGCCTATGTGTATGTAGGCGACCAACGACTTGCGTTCCAACTTGGCAACTTCTTCAGCCTTCGGAAGCACGTGCACCACCTTCAAAGAGGTCTCACGCATTACCGTGGTCACCATGAAGAAGAACAAAAGCATGAAGACGATGTCAGGCAAAGAGGCCGTTGACACTGGGGGCACCCCTTTCTTCTTATCCTTTCTGATTTTCATTTTCTAAAGTATTTGGTTCAGAAGGTTAGCGAATTAACGGGCTGCGGCAACACGCGCCTGATCAATATCCTTTGGCTCAGCCTCAGATATACGTTGTGGGATGAGCGACTTTATAGCAGAGGCCTTGTTCTTATCCTCCTCCTTGTCGCTTTTAGAAAGATCGGTGTATGAAACACCGAACTTCTCCATACTTACCTCATCACGTACTTCTTTGTATGCTACAGCCAATTGATCCTGAATTTGAATGTACAGGTCATAGGAAGTTCCACGGTCGTTCTGAAGAGAAATGATCTGCTTGGATATAAGCTGATTCGGACCGAAGTATTTGATCAGATCAGGATCTTCCACCCTTTTGAATTCCGGGAATCTTGCGTCATCAGGATTGCTAGGCTTGCCGAGAATAAACTCCTTGGCCGCGTCCTTGAGATCCTCTATCTGCATATACTGGTCCTCTACCAACATATTGTCGTTGGCATTTGCCAGAACGACAAATACGTTCCTTGCGTTTACTTCAGGCTGATCTTCTGGTGGTTCCTCAACATATGGGGGAAGAACACGGATAATACCAGTGTCCGTATCCATTGTGGTGGTTACCAGAAAGAAGATGAGCAGCAGAAACGCAATGTCGGCCATAGAGCCTGCATTGATTTCTGGTATGTCTCTGGTTTTCCTGGCCATTACTTGAAGATTTTAGAAACCTCAGAGTATATAGTTGCAGCAATAGCAGCAAATGCAAGGATGTAGAATGCGTACAGACCAGTATCTACCAATCTAGCAGTGCCTCCGGTGATCTCAATTTTCGAGAGATTTTCTTCGCTCCCCATTACATAAGAGATGCCGAACACTGCCACAATGATACCGATACCGATAAGAGCACCTTTAGCGCCTTTAGGGTTTTTGGCTATTTCCAGAATTGGAAAGCCAATCGCCCCAATAACAGCTACTGCAAGCAGAATATACGCTGCTATTATGCCATAATTGGTTATGAAATCAGCCATGCTTGTTGATTTTTAAAGGTGAATGCCCAAAGGCAATTATTTATTGGTCTTCACCAAAATGTCAATGAAGGAAATAGATGAGTCCTCCATATCATTCACAATGCTGTCTACTTTGGCTAGAAAGTAGTTGTAGAACACCTGTAGAATCATTGCCACGATAAGACCGAATACTGTGGTCAAAAGGGCCACCTTGATACCACCTGCAACCAACGAAGGAGAAATGTCACCAGCGGCCTCGATAGCATCAAATGCTTCGATCATACCGATTACTGTTCCCATGAAGCCCATCATAGGTGCCATGGCGATACATAGGGAAATCCAAGACAGACCTTTCTCCAACAGACCCATTTGAACCGAACCATAGGAAACAATTGATTTCTCTACAATGTCCAAACCTTCGTTCTTCCTGCTAAGTCCTTGGTAAAAGATGCTAGCGATAGGACCACGAGTATTGCGGCAAACTTCCTTGGCACCCTCCAAATTGCCTTTAGACAGGTTATCTTCTACTGCTTTCAGCAATTTTTCAGAATTGGTGGTTGCCATGCTCAAGTAGATGACCCTTTCGATACAAAGTGCCAAACCGAGAATAAGAATCAACAGAATTGGAGCCATCCATACAACACCACCTTCGATGAATTTGGTTTTCATCGTTTGATGAAAACTCAGTTCAGTTGGGGCCTCTTCCAATGCAGAAGTGGTAGGCTCCTCAGCAGGAGCAGACTGTGCTACGGCAGCAGGCTCTGCAGCTGTGCTATCCTGCGCGAATGCTGAGTACTGATAGCCGAGGTTGATCACTGCGGCAAACGTGATTAGGGCAAACAACTTTTTCATGATCGGATTCAGGTTAGGTGTTTCGACTTGTGGTTTAAGGTTTACTCGTTACTCGTTTTTACTTATTTACAATTAATCATTACTGACTTTCATTCATGCGGAGAGAGAGGGATTCGAACCCTCGAAACCCTTGTGGGGTTTACACACTTTCCAGGCGTGCGCCTTCGACCACTCGGCCATCTCTCCTTTCATGGGCACACCCCCAAAAGTGGGGCGCAAATTACAAAAAATGTGATCTGACATGGGGCACTATGCTATTCGGTCAATTCACCCTTTAAATCCCGCAATATCAACTTTTTGCGCGCATCAAAATCTCTGGAATACTCAAGTACGTGCATCATTTTGGTGATGGCTGCCTCAATCGTCATGTCCTTTCCGCTGACCACTCCCACCTTGGCCAGTTCTCGCCCGGTGGCATATTTCTCCATGTCTACTCTTCCGCCTCTGCACTGAGTAATGTTCACAGTTAGAATGCCGTGCTGATTCAACTTCTCGAGCCCACGAATAAATTGACCGTCTGTAGGGCCGTTGCCAGACCCATAGGTCTCTATTATCAGACCTTCAAACTTCCTTCCTATGTAGAAGTCTATGTGGTGCCGAATGTCCATACCAGGGAACAATCTCAATACAGAAATGTTGGTGCACAGCCTGGGGTTAATTTTAAATGGATCAGATGGCTTGGCCAATAGATGCTCAGTGTGAAGGGCTATTTGTACACCCGCATCTGCAAGTATGGGGTAGTTGACAGAGCGGAATGCATCAAAATGTTCTGTGTTGAACTTGTGTGTTCGATTGCCACGAAATAGTCTGTCTTCAAAATAAATGCATACCTCGTTGACCATGGGTACGCCATCTTGTTGCATAGCAGCGATGGAAAGTGACGTTATGAGATTCTCACGTGCATCCGATCGGGCAAGTCCTATAGGTAGTTGACTGCCGGTAAGAATGATGGGCTTACTGAGGCCATCAAGCATAAAACTCAATGCGGATGCCGTGTATGCCATGGTGTCAGATCCGTGGAGAATGACAAACCCATCGAATGCTGCGTAATTCGCATGTATGGTTTCAACTAGTTCGACCCAAACGAGAGGTGTGATGTTAGAAGAATCAATGATCTGTTCAAGCGAGGTGGAGTAAAGTTCGATACCAAGGTCAAGAATGGAGGGAATTTTCTTGAGCATGGCTTCCAAGGTGAACGGTACAAGCGAACTTGTTGCCACATCCTGGATCATTCCAATGGTGCCTCCTGTATAGATGATAAGAATACGCGGTTTGCCCATTGCTCAGAGATTGAATAAGCGAATTGCATTGGCCGAAGTAATTCTTATGACCTCATCCAAAGAAAGTTGCTTCACTTCGGCCAACTTCTCTGCCACCAATTTCACATATGCGGATTCGTTGCGCTTACCGCGATGTGGATTAGGGGCAAGATAAGGTGCATCAGTCTCTAAAAGAAGATACTCCATTGGGATATTGGCTATGGCTTCGGCAACTCCACTATTCTTAAAAGTCACCACGCCTCCTATTCCGAGGTGCATATCTAATTCAATGCATCGATTTGCTTGAGATTCATTCCCAGTGAAACAATGAAGTACTCCGGTCAGTGTCCCGTCCTGTAGGCGTTCCAAGGAGGCAAACACTTCATTGAACGCGTCTCGGCAGTGAATTGCGATCGGTAGATGTAAGAGCTTGGCCCAACTCATCTGCATTTCAAAGGCAGCGATTTGTTCCGTTAGAAAGGATTTCTCCCAAAAAAGGTCGATGCCAATTTCACCAACTGCGATGTAGCGACCTGTTGCCAGTTCGGCTTCGACATGGCTCAATTCTTCGACATAATCTTCCTTCACGTGGCAAGGGTGCACTCCCATCATTGCGCTAAACAGATCAGGATTGAGAGCCATTGTCTGCCACATGGCCTTAGTGGTGTGCCTGTCGATGTTCGGAAGGAGAATTCGATTTACACCATTTTCCTTTGCTCGTTGAATCATGGCTTCGCGATCGCCATCGAATTGTTTGGAGTAAAGGTGTGCATGTGTGTCAATAAGGAAATTCATGTGGCGAAATTAGAATGTCCTATGCAAAGACCGCCTGCACCTACATTTGCTCTTCGTGCAACGCATCCTGATCATACGATTCAGTTCCATTGGCGATATCGTACTTACATCGCCCGTTGTGCGGTCTTTGCGAAAAGCACATCCAAGGGCTGATATACGCTTCTTGACCAAGCGGACGTATGCAGACCTGGTCGTTGCAAATCCCAATTTGAATGGGGTATTCTTTTTGGATGAAGATCTCAGATCTGTGATCAGCCAGGTCAAGGAATTTCGGCCTGATGTCATCATTGATCTCCACAATAATCTGCGATCCTTATTGGTTAAGGCGTCTGTTGGGACAGCATCGTATTCTTTTTCCAAATTGAACGTGGAAAAATGGCTTCGGGTAAACTTGTCTATAGACAGTTTGCCAAACATCCATATTGTAGATCGTTATATGAAAACGGTCGAGAAACTTGGCGCGATCAATGATGACGCTGGATTGGACTTTTTCATCCCAGAGAATGTTCAAATGCCAAGCCTCGGTGAGGTTTTTGAAAAAGGATATATAGCCTTGGTGGTAGGCGCCAAATTTGCGACCAAACGGATTCCTGATGGAAAGTTGAGGGCTCTTGTCGAAAGGCTTGATTTTCCGGTTGTCCTCGTTGGAGGGCCAGAGGATGCTGCATGTGGCCAACGATTGACCATTCGTGCAGATGTATTTAATGCC
>JBFYQB010000130.1:0-12599 GCA_041302955.1 Flavobacteriales bacterium | reverse complement strand
TAGCCGGCCAGCCACAGGGCCACATACCCCACGATCAACACAATAAAATGACCCCACCAGTAGACCTTGAGGCGATGTTTCACAGGAAGGTCGCCCACGGGCATCAGAAAGTTGTAGGAGTAGAGCACGGCCGCCAGTCCAAAGGCCAACAGGGCCAAGGCAGTGGGGCCATATCCCCAGCGATACAACAGGAGCATGAGCGCAAGGGAGACCAACGCCTCAGCCGCTACCACCCACCGCGTGAACGACATGTTGCGGTTGAGATAATTGAACAGATGCGGCTTGCGCTGCTTGTCCAGCTCGTGGTCGGTGATCACGTTGACGTGGGTCATGAAAAACGCAGAGACCATCACCACAATGGCCGCCACCAATGCGGCATTCCCATCAAAGGCATGGCCCATGGGCATCACGAACATGCCCGAGATGAAGGTGAGCAACAGAGGTGCGTTCTTCCAAAAGCGCCCTGCTTTAAAGATGGCGATAAGGTCAGCAGACAGGGCCATTACTGCAGCGGAAGTCCGGGCTTCATATAGGGAACCAATGCCACCTGCTCCACATATTCCTTCACAGTAGCGGCAGTGTAGCGTGGGTGAGCAATAGCTTCGATATAAGGCAGGGTCTCTTCCGTCAGGTCGTTGATGCCTATCCTCTCGTTCAGCGCCAGTGCAACCATCGAAATGTAGATCATATTGTACGTGTCCTCATGCAACGAAAGGTCCAGCGTATATCCGTTCACCTTGACGGTGCGTCCCTCAGTATGCCCGTCATCATTGATCAGCGATGAATAGTAGGGCACATTCTTCCCGTTCTTCTCCCTGTGATAATTGTTGATGATGAAAAGCTGAAGCGCCATCACCACATTGCCACGATAGCCAAGTGCAAGCAGGGCCATGGCACCGAAGGCCGATGAAAGCACCTTGTCAAATTGCCCGAAGCTGAAGTCGGCATTGAGTGACTGAAGCAACTCCTGTTTCAATTGCTCACGTAGTTGCTCGGTTCCATCCATGCGCATCAGTGCCTGTGCATAGATCCAATCTACCATGTATGGATTGGCGAGGTAGAGGTCGCTACGGGTGTCAAAGGAGTTGCGCACATACTGCTCCATGCGCGCATCAACCGCAAGGCCATGTCTTTTTTGCAAGGCGACAACAAGGGCTGTCGTGGCGGCATCGGCCTGGCACCAATGCCTTTTGCGCGGGTCATAGATCATTTCGCCCGGCTTCGGATCAACAGCCCAAAGCTGAGGATACAGCCCTTTTTCTCCATCAAAGAACTGATCCAGTTGCCGTGCAGCACCAGCATCGGTAAGGCTTTGCAGAACCAAGGCGGAGTCAATGGATGTTTCGAGGTCATCCGTTTCGAAGGTCCAAAGCCCACGGAGCTTTTTTGAAATGATGTCGCGCTCCAATGCAGGCTGGATGTCCTGTTCGCCTGTTTCTTTCAATGCGCGGTTCACATAGCCTTTGGGCACAAGGTCACCGAACGGGAAGGTCTCATCGCCAGTGGGCGGCAGCCAGCTCATGGCCAGTTTTTCGTTCAGACACTTGGTGGCAACCTCCTTAAGGTCGTTGGACACCATCCTCCTTGTTATCTCTATCCGTTTGTCCGCAGCCGTGAACAGGCCCGATTTGAGAAACTCATCTATTTGACCATGACGGAAGAAGAAAACATTGCAGTTGTCCGTTCGGCTATAATCGTTGATGGTGCCAGAACTTATGTGTACCGACAGGCGATTGATATACTTGGCGCGGAAATGCCCCTCGTGCTGCACACCTCCTATATAGCGGACGCCAACGGATTGAAGCAGCTCATACAAGAACTGTGTAGGCCTGGAGGTGAAGAGACCTTCTGAATGGGCCAAGCCATCCTTCAACTGGATGTAGAGCAATACCTTGCCAAAGTCAGGGTCAATGGCCACAGCGAACGACTGCGCATCATTCACCTCATAATTATGCAAGAGGTCAGCATACGCGTTGAAAAGGTTGTTCTCTCCCTGAAAGGAATAAGGTTCGAGCGTTTCGCCATGGGTGAAGACCGAGCTTGACGCGCTCGACAGATAGCGTCCTTGACTTGTAAGTATCACATAATCAAACTTGTCGAGTTCAACGGACTTGTTCAGAAAGTACATGTCCTTCATAACGTCATCAGAGGCGATGGCCCTGAATCCTTTTATCTCAAACAGAACCAGCCACGTTATGGACTCCGGCAGATTGCGGAGAATATCTGAAATTGTCATGCGATCCCTACCTTTACACGGGGTCAGCGAAGTTAAAACAAACGCAAGCACATGAACTTCATAAAACACGTCAAGTTCTCACCAGATCTGATGCACAACATTGCCGACTTGGTCGCCAACAATCGCGTAACGGTGATTGAGAATGTGCCAGACAGTGTGGCCAACGATGGCTTTTACATCGAGGTCGGAGAAAAATTGGGCACGCTTATCCGCAAGGGATTCAATCCCTTCACCCACGAGATCATCAACGAGTCGTGGGAGGATGTGATCTATCAGGAAGAGCACGTGAATGCCACCTATAAGTTCAGCAACAAGCATCATCCACTGCATACCGACTTCTGCGATTCGAGCATTGACCTCAGCTTGGTTTATCTCATATGCCGAAAACAGGCCGATTATGGAGGCGATACCATCTTTTTGGATGCCGAACTGCTAATAACCCTACTTCAGAAATACCGCCCACAATTGCTGGAAGACATCCAACAGCATGATGTGGTCTTTGGTAATAAGCCTCACCCGATATTCAGGGCTACAGGCAAGATCCTTCAGTTTGACGACCAAGGCCCATTGTTCCGGTGGAACTACCACGTGGTGGCCGAGGAGAACTCCGAAGAAGTGAAACGTATAGCCAAGGAGTTTCACTATTTCCTCGAGACGTTTGTTTTCGCTGCCAAGATTCCTACGGCCGTGAACATGAAGGCCAATGATGCTGTAATTATCCAAGATTTTCGCGTGTTGCATGGCCGCAACGCCTATTTGGGCCATAGGCACATGTGGAAGGCCGCCATCGCCACCTCTGACCGCGAGGCCATCCGCGCCAAACTGTTGGAGCTAAACCTCACGGTGTGATGGATGTAGGCGGCCATTTGGTCACGGTCATACTGCTTTCATACAACCATCTGCCGTATATTGAGAAAGCGGTCAACAGTGTGCTTGACCAACAGACCGACTTTCAGATAAAGCTTGTCGTGCTGGATGACGGGTCAACGGATGGCACAGCAGAGTTGCTCCGGTCCAAGTTTGGAGAGAACCCACAGATCGAGCTTCATTTTTCTGAACAAAATCTTGGCCCAGGACAAAATGGCAAGCGGATCACCACTATGAAAATGGGGAAGTATGTTGCTTTTCTTGATGGCGATGACACGTGGGCTTATGAAAATAAACTGCAGCGGCAAATAGCATTCTTGGAGATGAGTCCAGAGTATGTCGGAGCGTTCCATGATGGCCGAATCGAAGCGCCAGCGGATGATGTGACATTCCATTCTGCCAAATCGGGCTTCAAGGCCTACTCGCAAATGCACCGCTATGCGCAGGACTATTTTTTGGAGGATGCGCTGAATCGAGTAATCATGCCGAACAGCAGTGTTGTCTATAGAACCAGTTGTTATGAACGCGAGCGGATAAGGTCGCTTGCCCAGTTCAAGCTTTCAGGTGGATGGATGCAAAGCGTAGTGGTGCTGAAACACGGTAAGATGAAGTATTTCAACGAGCCTTGGTCTGTTTATCACGATCATTCCGCTGGCATCACAAAAACAACAGACTCCACTGTTTTTAATCAGAATAATATCGGGTTCTATTTAGAACTGCTCAAAGACCCATTCTATGCGAATTTCAAAAGGACAATATTTGATAACGTTGCACGAGAATACGCTTACATGCTTTATGCTGATAAAGGCTCTTCAACCCGTGGTACGCTCATAGCACAATACGTGAGATACTCGCTTAAGCGGATGTGGGCCGAGGTCATTTTCTTTCTCAAAACCCCAGCCCAACATGTTTGAGCGCATTCTCTCCTTCCTTAACCCAAAGGCGCCAGACCTTACTCAGAGTAATGCGGATTTTGGTCCCGAAGTTGTGGCCGCATACAACAACGGAAGGCCATCAGCCGCCAAGATCAATCTGTGCAACGCCCCCTTCAACAGCCTGTATTTTGGTCACGAAGGCAAGATCAGCGTATGTTGCCATTCCCGATATTATGAGGTGGGCCGCTATCCACAGAATTCGATCAGCGACACATGGAACGGCAAGCGTATTAAGGCCTTTAGAGAAGAAATGGCCAAGTATTATCTGGGGCCAGGATGTGCCGTTTGCAAGAATCAGATCTTGGCTGGTAGCTATGCAACAGTCAAGGCCAAGCAATACGACCAGTATACCAATCGGCCCGATGGGTTCCCGAGTTTCATAGAGTTTGAGCTGGACAACACCTGCAATCTGGAGTGCGAAATGTGTTCGGGGGTTTTCTCTTCCTCTATTCGGAAGAACAGGGAGAATCTTCCACCCATCGTCTCTCCCTACGACAAGGCCTTTGTCGATCAGCTGGAATTGTACATCCCTCATCTGGAACAGGCCAACTTTTTGGGTGGGGAACCATTTCTCATCAACACCTACTATGATGTTTGGGAACGTATCGTGAAGCTGAAACCGAATCTGAACATCTATGTGCAGACCAATGGAACGGTATTGAACAATAGGGTCAAGAGCCTGCTGGCGAAAGCCAATTTCAGTATCGGTGTATCACTCGATTCATTGGAAACGGACAACTACGCCCGTATCCGTAAGAATGCCGAATTGGACAAGGTGCTTGCCAACATCGATTGGTTCAAGGCCTACTGCAAGGAAAAGGGCACCTACTTCGGCATATCAGTGTGTGCCATGCCACAGAACTGGCACGAACTGCCCAATTTGGTGGCATTTGCCAATAGGATTGATGTGCCGCTTTATTTCAACACCGTGCTCGACCCCAAGCACATGTCCTTCGAAACATTGCAAGCAGAGGCCATTGATGAGATGCTTGCTGTGTATGGTAGCGTTACCCTGCCTGACCTCACGCCTAAGCAGCGGCTGAACAAAAAGCAATTCGAGAGCATTATCGATCGTCTTCAATTTCTCAGGTCAAAGAACCATTCCTATATCGCTCCCATTTCAGCCTCTTCTGCCTTCCCAACCATAAAAGCCGTAAGCGAGCTCGAAGACATGCTCCTTGCTACGCTTGAAGAAGCTGGCCGTAGTGATATTGAGCCGCTGAAACAAACAGTATTAGAGAAAATAGCAGCCATCGAAAGCGCTGTTGGAAGCGAGGAGTTGATCAGGCTATTGAATGTGCCAACGCACCACGACCGTCATAGCCGCTCCACATTGATGATCGAGATGCTCCGTACCACCGAGGTGGAAGATATTGTGGCCATACTTCGCAAGGCGGCCAGCACCACGGTAGCATAGGTCGGTTCAGAGCATTATTGCCAAATTATGACAGAACGCCAAATCGTGCACGGCCTTTGGATAGGTGATAGCCTGAGCAGGATGGAAGTGCTCACCATGCTCTCATTCATCGAACAGGGCCATCAGTTCAACTTATGGACCTACAGTCCGCAACTGGAAAACGCACCTGCACAAGCGGTGATAATGGACGCCAACCTTATCATTCCAAAAGATGAGGTGTTCTGCTACAGCAACAACAACACATTTGGCCATGGCAAGGGGAGTTATGCAGGCTTTTCAGATGTTTTCCGTTATAAATTGCTTTCGGAACATGGTGGCTGGTGGACTGACATGGACATCACCTGCTTGGCCCCGCTGCCCAATACGCCATACTTTTTTAGAGCACACCACTCACTGAAACTGGTGGGCAACCTGATGCATTGTCCCAAGGCGAGCGAGCTCATGCGCTATTGCTACACAAGGGCCAAAGCTGAGATCGACAGTGAGAATACCGATTGGCATAGACCCATCCAGATTCTGATCGATGGCGTGGAACAGTTTGAACTGGAAAACCATATCATTGGAGGAGCGGGCAACATGGATCATTGGGGCGAGACCAGAAAATTTGTTTTCCAGCAAACGCGTATTCCCAGCCAATGGATTTTCTTGCATTGGCAGAACGAAGAGTGGAGAAACCGGGGGATGAACAAGAATCAAGTACGATTCAGGTCAACACTTGGCAAGCTATTTCAACGGTACCGGCTTTGGGATAGAGAGCCAACCTTCAAAGATCAGGTCATCAACGAAGTGGAGTACTTTACAGGGCTCGTTGGCAGGAATAGATGAACAGGCCGGGCACATTCGTTTATGCGGTCTGTGGAGACAGGCCACACTTCATTGAGCTTGAACTCTCTATCAGGTCCTTGCGGCATCATTGTCCGGAATGCCCAATTTTGGTGGTGACGGATACGCTTCGCAACGCGGTAAACGTGCCTCACCTCGCGGTAATTGACGTTAGGACTCCCGCTCATTTCGACAACCATCAGGCCAGCATCTATCTCAAAACCTCGTTACATCGTCATTTGCCCGCTGGGGTCAACTACTGTTATCTGGATACCGATGTGATTGCAGTGAACAGCAATGCTGCCACAATTTTCAGTCAGTTCATTGCACCGATAATTTTTGCGGCCGATTACAGAAGAATGCAAGAATTCAGTCCATTTGCGATGAACTGCAGCTGTATTGCGAAACGGGCACAGAAAGCGCTATTGCTCGAAACCCTTGAGCGCTATGACACGGACAGCCCATCCAATATTGAGAAGAAAAGAGAGCTACAGCAATTACTGAAGCGAAGAGAAGAAAACATCCTCTTGAAGCTGACAACAGCCTTTCGCTTCCGTTTCTGTGGCAATGTTTTTCGGCTCAATGACACGTATTCCTTTCACAAGGAAGAACAAGAGTGGCGCGACCCTGAGGGTCATGTGGTGATGTATGATTTTGACAATATAGAGCAAAGGATAGGAGAGCAAATTGGGCTCACCTACATTGCCCAACAGAACCTGTGGCAAACTGCAATGGGCGAAGATGTTATCGCCAACACATGCGACCATCTGCCAAGCGCCATCCAGCGAAAATTCGGGGTCGCGGTCACAGACACCAACTGGCAGCATTGGAATGGCGGTGTCTTTCTGTTCAACGATAGCAGTGGGGATTTCCTGACCGCATGGCATCAAAATACCATGTCCATTTTCAAGGATTCCGAATGGAAGACCCGCGATCAGGGAACACTCATTGCAACAGCTTGGCAATTTGGTCTTCAGGAACATCCAGTTCTGAACTCCCAATGGAATTTGCTTTTGGACCGTCACGACCCCCAGTTTGTGGTGGCAGCAAATAGTGAACAATTGGTGAATCTTAGAACCCAACAGCCCATTTCCCCTGCCTTGGTCCATGTCTATCATCATTTTGGTGAAGAAGATTGGAATCTTTGGCAATGGGTTGAGAAACAAGTTGGCTGAATACGATGAGCCAGAAGTTTATTTCTGTCTTCTTTTGTAACCAGAGGTTTGTAATCATTTTTAAGATGTGAGGCCAAAAACGATGCGAACAGCTATTTGCACCATCAGCACACAGAGCCATCTGTTCAAGACACAGGCATTGTTCGCATCGCTCCGTGGTCAGGTCGACACCTCCTTCTATTGCCTGATTTTAGATGGCTATGAAGAGGTCGCTCCAGATATAGCGGTGATCGGCTTAAAGGACATGGCACAATCTGACACGATGACCTCCATAACCAGATACCGTGGCGACCGATTGCGCTGGGCTTGCAAACCACTGCTGCTCATGCATCTCATAGATCAAGGCTATGAGAAAGTGATCTATGTGGACAATGATATTTATTTCTTCTCCGATTCCCAGTTTCTGTTTGAGGCGTTAAGCACCAACAATATCATTCTGACACCGCATTTTTATCCGGCATTTCCCAGTAAGGATCAACACTGGTTGGAAGCCAATTTCAGGGTAGGACTCTTCAATGCCGGTTTCATTGGGGTGAATAGCAATGGTGCACACGTAATGCAATGGTGGGCTGAGTGCTGTGCCTATAACGTTAAGAAATCTGCATGGCGAGGACTTTTCGATGACCAGAAGTATCTCGACCTGCTGCCAGTCATTTTTGATAACGTACAAATCATCAAGCACAAAGGCTGCAATGTTGCTGGATGGAATTTGGCTCAATGTCCTCGGTCCTTAAATAAGAATGGTGCGCTTATGTTAGACAATCGTTGGCCATTGATCTTCGTTCACTTCAACGGATTTACCCTTCGAGCCATATTGAGGGGAAAAGACCCTTTGCTCGCACCCCACTTGGCTCAGTACGTTGCAGCATTGAAACACTTCAAACCCAACTATTCTGCGGATGATGAAATCGGGTTTTCAGGCAATGACATCCTGTTGTTTATAAGGCATGTTGCTTGGAAACTGAATCGTATGTTTGAATGACTCCCGTGAGCAGACCAGAAATGAAAAACGGCTTTGATTCAAAAAACAGAGCAATCAATAACCAGTTCCTCTCCCGACCTGAGAGTTGGTGGGCTATTTGGATAGCGGTAGGTGCTTTCTTGCTATATGCAATGGCCCTTGGTCATGGTTATAATATGGATGATGAGTTAGTAACTAGAGGCCACAAGCTTACATCCAAAGGCTTCGAAGGTCTTCGTCAGATTTTTAACTCGCCTTATTACTCTGATGACATGGGCTACAGCTATGAGTATAGGCCCGTCACCCTTGCTTCGTTTGCTATTGAACATGAACTCTTTGGTGAAAGCCCTGGAATCGGTCACTTCATTAATATCGTCTTTTTTGGAATCACGGTTGTTGTTCTCTTCAAGGTGCTGCGAAAACTCTTCCTTAATCATAGCATTGTGTTTCCAGTTATTGCCGCTGTGTTGTTTGTTGTTCATCCGTTGCACGTAGAGGCGGTTGCCAGCATTAAGAACCGTGACGAACTATTGGCTTTGTTAGGTGGTCTATGCTCCGCCCTGGTTTGGCTTCGATGGCACGAGCAGCGACTGTTTTGGGCACTTTTTGGTATGTCTTTTTTCTTAGTGATCGGACTGCTTTCGAAAATGTCGGTGATTTCTTTTGTGCTCATCTTACCCATTATTGCCATTTATCGAAATACAGATATCCGGGTATTGGCATTCACGCTGATAATTTGCATGGTCATACTTGTAGCTATGCTGACCCTGCGCACCGACTTGGCTCCTATCCAGATATCGGGTATTGCGTTGTTGGCGAGTTGCCTTATCATAGCATTGCGCCTGCTTTATGACGGCTCCGAATTGAACAAACTCATTCCTCTAATCAAACAGCGCATTGCAACGTCTTCTGATGTTTCAACCGAAATCTCAAGCTTCATGGGAAAGAACTGGTCTTGGTATGACTCGCTATTTCTAATTACAACTGCAATGGCATTGATTGTCGGTTCGGTTATCAGTTCTCTTCCCGCTTTGACCATTGTCACGGCAGCATTACTTTTTCATCCGTTGATCATTGGCTCATTTCGGCCTTTGTATTTTGCCCTCACTACGGTGTCTCTGGTTCCTTTGATGTTAATTGCATTCACTGAGGTCTGGCATTTGGCATTCTTTTCCGTTGCGCTAATTCCACTGAGTCTTCTTGCCTTCGGTAACAGAATCTCAAGAAACATGCTTTGGCTGCAATTTGGATTTCTTGTGGCTTCCATCATAACCTATTCAGTACTTAAGGGATTGGACATGATGAGTACAGGGTTTCATCTATTATTTCTTTTTCTGCTGGCATTGCCAGCATTTGTTATTCCCTCAGAAAAGGAAACCAAGATCAAGGTTGCAACAATTGCGTTGGTGCTCCTTTTTGGATTTGTTCAGCTGATCAGGGGTTCGAAACCAGAGTATTTAGTTCTTTCTTTTCTACTGATAGTATTGGTCTACTGGAAACCAGTTCAACATTTCAAAAAGAGTTTTCTTCTGATTTTGATCTGCATACCTCTGATTGCGGTATTTATAAAGCGGCCAAATGGAAGTCATTTAAAATCAGAAGCGGTAACGATGGTCAACCAAAGTGATGAAGAATCACCCATGGCCTCTTCATACGCTAAACCGCCTTTGCAGCGATCGATAACTAAATCTGAAGACCGCCCACTGAGTTTCATTGAATATCCTTTGGGATTCTCTGCTCCATTCAATGAAAAAATTGCCACCGGTATTTCTGTTATCGGCCACTATCTTAAACTCTTCATAATTCCCTGGCCCCAATCCTTCTATTATGGCTACCGTGTTTTTGACCGTATCGGTATACTGCATCCAAAGGCTATTTGGTCAACGTTGGCGGTGTTAGCACTTACCGGACTTGCGCTCTATGGTTGGATCAAGCGAACACCGTGGAGCTTTGGGCTTATTTCCATGCTTATTTCCATTGCTGTGTTCTCAAACCTATTCGAGCCTGTAGCAGGCATGGCTGGTGATCGCCTCACCTACGTTGCATCATTCGGTTACTGCATTGCTTTGGGCTATGCGCTCACATGGCTTTATGAACGCCAACGATCAGCCCAAGGGCGTAGCATGGTTGCAGTCGGCATAGTACTGCTGCTCGTCACCTATTCGGGTATGACCATAGCCCGCAATGCCCAGTGGAAGGACGCACTCACGTTGATGCGCCATGATATTGAATATGTTCCCAATTCGGCTCAGGCGCATAACCTTCTTGCATCGCATCTGATGAAGAACTCCTTTGAACCTGAATACCAACAGGAAGCCATTGCCATGCGGCTGGAAGCCATCGATCACTTCAAAGAGGCCGTGAGGATATGGCCAGAGTTTTTCAATGTTTGGTTCGACCTTGGGCGGGTATACCTTATCATAGACGACCCAGAGAGCGCTCTTCCATGTTTCAAAGAGGCGCACAGATTGGATTCTACTTACTACGATGCTACCTTCAATGTGGCCATGATAGCTGATAAGCGCGGAGATGCAACAACCGCTATCACGTATTATGAGAAATGCATCCGCATAAGTCCTGAGATGCTGCCGCCCTACAACGAGCTGAGCTATCTCCTATATCGTTTGGGTGAATACGAGGCATCTATCGCGGTGAATGAAAAAGCCATTGCCTACAATGCCAATTGGCCGGATCCCTATAAGAACATTGCACAAACCTATGCAGCTATGAACCAGCCTGAAAAGGGACAAGCATATCTTCAAAGGCTTGAAAACATGAAATGACCGTTTCGGTGAAACGCTTACCACTGCTCCTCATTTAGTGGTCGTGGAGGAGTTCATTGATCCCGTTGGTCAGATGGCATATTTGCTACCTTCGCGCACCTCCCTAACGCCATGCTTTTCAACGGTCAGACTTTCAAGAACATAGGCCGCATCCGCGAGATAATCGGGGTGCTGGTAAAGTATGGTTTCGAGGATATCGTGACCAACTCCACGCTTCGGAATTTTGTCACTGAAAAGGCCCGCCTTTCGTGGATGCGGCAGGACAAACCAGTGTTCCAGTATTCGCGGTGGGAGCGCATCCGGATGGTGTGCGAAGAGTTGGGCCCAACGTTCGTCAAGCTGGCGCAGGTGCTCAGCAACAGGCCCGATATGCTGCCTGCACCACTCATCGAGGAGTTTGAGAAGCTTCAGGACAATGTGCCTCCATTCGCTTTCGATAAGGTGAAGGAGATCATCGAGCGCGAAACGGGCAAGCGGCTTGACGAGGTTTTTGAGGTGTTCAACGAGAAGCCATTGGCGTCTGCCTCCATCGGGCAGGTGCACAAGGCCCGGATGAGGGACGGCAAAGAAGTGGTGGTGAAGATCCAACGCCCCGAGGTAAGGGAGCAGGTGGAGAGCGATCTGGCCATACTTGTTGACGCGGTGAACCGTGCCGACCGCTACCTCCAGAAACAGGGCATCATGAATGCGCCCGATCTGGTGCGCTCCTTCGAGCGCAGCATGCACAAGGAGCTGGACTACCGCAACGAGGCGCGGAACCTTGACCGCTTCCGAAGTTTATACAAGGATTATAAGAATTTCTACATCCCGCAGGCGCATCGCGAGTACTCGTCAGAGAACGTGCTCATCATGGAGTTCGTGAGCGGGTGCAAGATCTCGGACGTACCGCAGATGCGCGCTTGGGGACTCGACCCGCGCAAAGTGGCCGAGAACGGGATGGATATCTACCTGACGCAGATCTTCGAATTCGGGATATTCCATGCCGACCCGCATCCAGGAAACGTCCTGGTGCGCAAGGACGGAGTCATCTGCCTGCTCGACTTCGGCATGGTGGGCACCATGATGAAGAAAGACAAGTTCGCCTTTGCGGGCATCTTCATCGGCATGGCGGAAGGCAACGCCCACAAGATGGCCGTGAACATGAAGGCCCTCGCCATTGAGGACCGCGTGGAGGACATGCGCCAACTAGAGTATGACCTCAACGAGATCATCGAGGACTTCACCGCCTTGGATGTGGACGAGAGCAGCATTGCCGATGTGGTGGAACGCCTGCAGAAGGTGATGTACGATTACCAGATCCGTGTTCCAGGCGGCATCTTCCTAGTATTCCGCGCATTTGCCATTCTGGAGGGCATCGGCAAGACCATCCATCCGCACTTCAATACCTACGACTTCATCCGGCC
>JBFYQB010000129.1:0-3101 GCA_041302955.1 Flavobacteriales bacterium | reverse complement strand
CGATGGCAACAACTTCATCCGGATTCACACCTTTAGAAGGCGACTTTCCGAAGAATTTCTCCACCAGGCTTTGAATCGCAGGGATACGGGTCGAACCACCTACCAGGATCACTTCATCAATATCTGATGTAGAAACACCCGCGTCTTTGATGGCCTGTTTGCATGGGACCAAAGTTGCTTGGATCAGCTTGTCGGCCAATTGCTCAAACTGAGCGCGGGTCAAGGTGCGCACCAAGTGCTTCGGTATACCATCAACTGGCATGATGTAAGGCAGGTTGATCTCTGTGGAAGTTGAGCTTGAAAGCTCGATCTTGGCCTTCTCAGCAGCTTCTTTCAAGCGCTGCAATGCCATTGGGTCCTTGCGAAGATCCAGACCTTCGTCCTTCTTGAACTCATCTGCCAGCCAAGCGATGATCACTTCATCGAAGTCGTCACCACCAAGGTGTGTGTCGCCATTGGTCGATTTCACTTCGAATACACCGTCACCCAATTCAAGGATGCTGATGTCGAATGTTCCGCCACCAAGGTCAAACACCGCTACAGTGAGGTCTTTACTCTGTTTGTCAAGACCATAAGCCAAAGCTGCAGCAGTAGGCTCGTTGATGATCCTGCGCACTTTCAGACCAGCGATCTCGCCAGCCTCTTTTGTGGCCTGACGCTGTGCATCGTTGAAGTATGCGGGCACGGTGATCACCGCTTCGGTCACTTCCATTCCAAGGTAATCCTCGGCCGTCTTCTTCATTTTCTGAAGCGTCATGGCACTGATCTCCTGTGGCGTGTATTCGCGATCATCGATCTTCACGCGGGGCGTGTTGTTCTTGCCTTTCACCACCTCGTAAGGCATGCGGCTTATCTCCTTCGCCACTTCATCATAGCTGCTTCCCATGAAACGCTTGATGGAAGCGATGGTCTTGCGTGGGTTGGTGATGGCCTGACGCTTAGCAGGATCGCCCACTTTGCGCTCGCCACCATCCACAAATGCCACGATGGACGGAGTGGTTCTTCTTCCTTCGCTGTTAGGGATCACCACAGGCTCGTTGCCTTCCATCACTGAAACGCAGGAGTTGGTGGTTCCCAGGTCAATTCCGATTATCTTGCTCATTGTATGTTGGTTTTGTTGGTTACTTGATCGGTTGCCCGCCTCGGTCACAGACCATGCCATGACAACAAACCCTACCTGTTCAGGAAATTATGGCAGAAAGTGCTATCCATGCCTATTTCTGACTGCCAAGGCACTGACAGAAAGACACTTTTCCTCAAATGCACTTGAAGTAATCGAACGGCTCCAAACAGTCCTGACACTTATAGAGGGCCTTGCAAGGCGTGCTTCCGAACTGGCTCAGCATGGCCGTGTTGCGGCTCTTGCAGTTGGGGCAGGTCACCTGCTTTGGGTGGCCGAGCAGGGCGTTCTTATCACTGGTGGCCTGTTCAGGCGGTGCGATACCATACTCTTGAAGCGCAGCCCGCCCTTTCTCGGTGATCCAATCGGTTGTCCAAGCTGGAGACAGCACCGTGTTCACTTCCACATTCTTATAGCCTTCCATCATCAGGCGCATTCGAATGTCCTCTTCCATCACCTTCATGGCCGGGCAGCCGCTGTAGGTAGGAGTGATGGTGATACAGGTCTTGTCGTCAATGATCTCCGCTTTTCGCACCACTCCAAGGTCAACAAGGCTGAGCACTGGAATCTCGGGATCCTTCACCTCATCAAGGATGTCCCAAAGCTTTTCTTCTGAAATTGACCTTATCATGATTGTTTTAACTGCTTCAGAACGGAAGTGATAAGCTGCTCTTCTTGGACGCGATAAACGAATCTGAACCATAACCAAACTAAAGGCAAAATTCCAATTAGAATGAGTGCTTCAGGATGCCAAGCAACATCTGAAAACCACAATACAACCACCCAAACGACCACTAACAGCCAAGCTAATCCGATAATTACAAGTTCGACCCGAATCTCTGAGGCAAAAGAAATTCTCGCCTCATTATCTCCCTTAACGTGTACAACGGCATTTACCGCAATAGGCTGAAAAAAAGATGGCGCGCCAACGGCCCCTCCAGCTCCTAATGAAACTTTTGCAGAAAGGTGAAATTCATTTTCGTTTAAACGTTTGACATTGAGGTCTGAAAATTCGGATGATTCAAGTTTCCTTAGAATCACCCCTTTTCCTTTAGACAATTCATGTTCCTGCCTTAAAACGAATAAGCTTTCCAGCCCACCTCCCATAGAAGACTCAATGTTCGACCATTTTACCACTCGCAACCGGGCATGGCGCGCTGCATGTATTGCAATTCTGCCAAGAGGAATCCGAAATGCTCGGTGTGTGTACCTGTTCTGCTGCCTTTCTGCATCCAAGCGTCCTGTGGCACAGTGAGCGTAGCCTCTGCAAGCACTTCGCTCACTTTCTGCTTCCATCGCGGTTTCAGTGCATTCAGGTCGGGGCCTATTCCATTGGCAATGATCCATTGGTCGGCTTCGGTCTGCGCAAACAGATCGCCTGTGTATTCCCAAAGTCTGTTGAACGAATCCTGAATGCGGTCGTGGCTTTCCTCTGTACCATCGCCCAAGCGCAACACCCAGTCGGTGCTGTGGCGCAGGTGGTAGTTGATCTCCTTTATGGCCTTGGCCGCAATGCCCGCAATACGCTCATCCTTGGAGTTCACCAGTTCGGAGAACAACAACTGATTGAACACATCGAACATGAACTGTCGCGCAATGGTATCGCCAAAATGGCCGTTCGGCAATTCGCAGATGAGGGCGTTGGTATAGTCGCGCTCCAAACGCAGATAGGCAAGGTCGTCCTCGCTCCTACCCTTTCCTTCCGCTTCACCAGCATAGGTAAGCAGACTGCGCGAATGACCCAAAAGGTCTAGCGATACGTTTATCAATGCGATGTCCTCTTCCAACTCTGGCCCGTGGCCACACCATTCGCTGAGGCGATGCCCAAGGATCAGTGCATTGTCACCCAAACGGAGGGCATATTTGAAAAGTGCTTGATTCCCTTCCATTACATATGCCCTACTTCGTCCGGAATATCATAGAACGTAGGATGGCGGTATGCCTTGTCCTCTGCCGCATCGAACAGCTCTTCCTGCTCGCC
>JBFYQB010000128.1:0-11829 GCA_041302955.1 Flavobacteriales bacterium | reverse complement strand
ACAATGGCAAAGACCAATGCAAAAGCCACACAGGTGAAGGCCATTGCGTTTGAAATGATATTGAAAGGGAAGGTTATCGCAGTAACTACAGCCGACCCAAGAAAGAAAGGCAACACCACTTGATACTTCAAAAAATTGAATCGCGTCTGTTCTGAGCCTATTTGCTCTGATGACCATGCGGTCTGAAGAAATGGCTTTCCAATAAAAAAACCGGAAATCGCAAGCAAAAGCAATCCTACAAAGGCCATCATCCAGTAGGTTGTCTGCTCGTAATACATGTAAGCGCCAAAAACCGCCAATTCAAATCCAAGTTCGCCAAGTTTCCTGAATTCAAAGTTGCTGGATATCAGCACCCCGATAAGGCGTTGTGCCAACATGGATATAGCTATTACACTTGCCCACAGCATGAATAGTCGTATGAAAATGAACGACTTCCTCAAAAAGGCATATAGAATGTAGAATGCTATTCCTACAAGACCAATGAATATGGCACCGACCAGAAAAGTGCGTTTAACAGCATGCGGGTACCACTCAAAACCATTGTTATAAGCCACTCTGTCCATATATAGAACCGAGTCAAGGCCAAAATAGGAGGCCGCAATAGCCGTGGTAGCCTGATAAGCTATATATAGAAGAAGGTAAACGGATGCAAAAATGAAGGCAGAGCCTAAAAGTTCAATCCACCAAACACTGCGGACCTGAATTACCTCTTTTCCCTTATCAGGGCTCATTTCTGCTTTGCCCTATGATACGCAGCTTGGCAAATTTCAAAAGTAGCTGCTTGTTTCCAGCACCTTGAAAAAATACAGTGGCCTTCACATTCGGAATAATTCCCTCCAAGGCCACTACCTGACCTTTTCCGAATTTATCATGTATCACTTGAGTGCCCACTACGATCTTCTCAATGTTAACACTGTTGCCTGTGGTATTGTCAACAGCTCCATCAACACGGCTGTCATCATACTTCGTGAGGTTCCTGTCCTTCATGTTAGATTTTGGATTTTGAACAGGGTCTGGCCGAGATGAAGCCGTTTTTCCAGTCCAAGACCGCGAAGATATCGTTTTTTCGGGCACACCTCTTTCTTTGCCGGCAGACATGTCCAAGTATGACTCCGGAATCTCCTCCAAGAACCTGCTCGGTTCGCCATGAACCAATTGTCCCCAACGAAAACGACTCAAAGCATAGCTCAGCGTCACTTGCTTTTCCGCACGGGTAAGGGCAACATAGAACAACCTTCGTTCCTCCTCCAAATCCACTCGCGAACTTAAGGACAACTGCGAAGGGAACAGATTCTCTTCAAGTCCAGCGATGAATACGTAAGGAAATTCCAAGCCTTTCGATGAATGCACCGTCATCAACGAAACCCGACTCACATCGGCTCCATCTTTGTCTGAGTCGGAATCAGTCAGCAGCGCAACATCCGCGGTAAAACGGGCCAGAGACTTATGGCCCTCCTCCACCACCTCATCTTCTCCTGGAGTATCCTCGACAAACTCTTTGATACCATTCAAAAGTTCCTGAATATTCTCATAACGACTCACTCCTTCTGGTGTCCTATCGGCATACAGATCTTTGAGTATTCCAGTTGAAGCTGCGATTTTCGTTGCAAGTTCAAAGGCATCCAGCTTGCTTTCCTCCACTTGAAAGCTGCGGATCATGTATGCGAATTGATCAAACTTGGCGGATGTGCCTGCGTTGAAATGATTGCCTCTGACTTTTGGGTCTGATATCACCGACCATAGATCGACATTCCAATCATTGGACAAGACCGTAGCCCGCTCCAAAGTTGTTTTTCCTATACCACGGACAGGATAGTTGATCACCCGCTTCAAAGCCTCTTCATCCTTAGGATTTATAACCAACCGAAAATAGGAAAGCAGGTCTTTCACCTCTTTGCGCTGATAGAAACTCTGGCCTCCGAATATGCGATAGGGAATATTCATTTTGCGCAACGCCTCTTCCAAAGCACGTGATTGGGCGTTGGTACGATAAAGAATAGCAAACTCGTTTTCGCGTGCCTGATGGTTCATTTTCGTTTCGAAAATGCTACGCGCTATCATCATGCCTTCCTCATTATCAGTAAGCGCACGGAAAACCTTTAAAAGATCGCCCTCCCCATTCTGGGTCCAGACGGACTTTTTCAACTGGTCTTTATTTTGGCTGATAACACTATTCGCAGCATTTACAATATGTTGTGTGCTACGATAGTTCTGCTCCAATTTGAATACTTGAACATCTGGGTAATCCTTCTTGAAATTGAGTATGTTCTCAATATTTGCTCCGCGAAAGGCGTATATACTCTGAGCGTCATCTCCCACTACACATATGTTCTCCAATTTAGCTGCAAGACGTTTCACAATCAGGTACTGTGCATAGTTGGTATCCTGATACTCATCCACCATCAAGTAATGAAACCGACTCTGATACTTGTTAAGCACATCTGGAAAATCGCGTAGCAGAACATTGGTCCAGTATAGCAGGTCATCAAAGTCCATGGCACCAGACTTGAAAAGTCTATCAGAATATTTCTTGTAGATGATGCCCAATTTGGGTTTGGCGCTCATCCTGTCTTCTGCTATCACCTGATCATTGCGCAGATACTCATTGGCAGATATAAGATTGGTCTTTGCAGATGATATCCGGCTTAATACCATGGCGGGCTTGTAGGTCTTCTCATCAAGTCCCTCTTCTTTTAAAATGTCACTTATCAGGTTTTTCGAATCGGCAGAATCGTAAATGGTGAAGTTTGAGGGATAACCGATCTTGTCGGCTTCAGAACGAAGGATTCGAGCAAACACTGAGTGAAACGTGCCCATCCAGATATTTCGCGCCTCTGGTCCTACCATGGTTTCGATACGCTGACGCATTTCCTTGGCGGCCTTGTTTGTGAAGGTCAACGCCAAAATCCTGAATGGGTCTACTCCCTTGTTTATCAAATGACCTACACGATAGGTCAGAACACGCGTTTTTCCCGATCCCGCACCAGCGATTATCATCACCGGGCCTTCTGTATTCTCAACAGCCAAACGCTGCTGCGGATTCAATTCTTCCAAATATTTCATCGTTCCAAATTTACGCCAATACCAAGCCTGCACAAGTTAGCACTGGCATTTCAAATCCTGTTTTACACTAATGGACAATTTCCCACTGAATGCTGAACACCTCACTTGTTTCTCCCTTATTGTTCTTTACCGAAATAGCAGGGGTACCGTACATTGATTTTGATAGTTTTGTTGCTTGCCTCAGCAATCCTGAGCCTAATCAAGACATTGCATGAAAAAAGGACTTTTACTCGCAACATTCTGTGCGTTTGCAGCCTTATCAGCCAGTAATTCATTTGCACAATGCGGCACTACTCCGCATCCTGGCGATCTGATAATCTCCTCAAACACCACTCTTTCCGGCATCCACAATGTGGCAGGGATTTTCAGAGTGGATGCCGGTGTTACGCTTACGGTAACCCCATACTCCGTTAATGGTTGTGGCGAATTGGTTATCAACGCGGCCAGTATTGAAGTTATCGGAGACATCGTTGCCGATGGAGCAGGCTTCGTGGGTGGTGCTGGCGGTGCTGGTGGAGCTGGAGGAAACAATTCTGGCGCTCTTACAGGCTGCACCAACAAAGACAATTGCCTGGTGATTAACGTTGACCCAGGTGTAGCAGGGGCAGCAGGTAGTGGGCCAGGAGCTGGCACAGCGGGTGTTGCCGGCACATCAGGCAGTGGTTCAAAGCAGCAATGCCAGAATTTTGGTGACACCTATGGCTATGTGGCCGGTGCTGGCGGTGCTGGTGGTGCTGGTGGAGGAAGCTATGGCGGCACTGCTTTGGCAGGTGGTCTGGGCGGCAATGGTGGTGCCTACAACTCTGGGCTTTTCAACCCTGCATCGCTTGCATCATGTGCCTCGCCAGCGGCAGGCAATGGTGGTGCCGGAGGTGGCGTGGGTGCTGGTTATGGAACTACCGCTGGAACTGACATCGCGCTAGGTTCTGGTGGTGCAGGTGCTGGCGGTGGCGGCAAAAGTGCCGCCAATGGTGGCAACGGTGCCAATGGTGGCAATGGCGGTGGACTTATCACCCTTAATTCTACAGGTGCTCTTACCGTGGTTGGAACAATCTCTGCCTTGGGATCCTCAGGAGGAAACGGAGGAAGTGGTGGCAATGGCGGGCGCTCTCCAAAGTGCTGTAGCGATGGTTGCAGTGGCTGTGATGAAGAAACATTCTCTGCTGGAGCAGGCGGTGGCGCAGGTGGTGGTGGCGGTTCTGGCGGTGGAATTCTTATTACAGCCAATGGACTTGCAACTATCACTGGAACATTGCGCACCTCGGGAGGCAGTGGTGGTGCTGGCGGAACGAATGGAGCCGGCTCCTCCACATGTAATCACTCTGCGCTATTCTGTTCTAGCACTGGTGGTTCGTCAACTGCCGGTGCTGCCGGCAACCAAGGCGGTGGTGGATCTGGCGGTCGAATCAAGATTTTCACTAGCCCATGTTACTCCAATGTGGTGACACCCAATACCCAAGTTGCTGGTGGCGCAGGTCAAGGTGGTGCAGCAGGTTTGGGTACTGTTCATATCGGCAGCCTCCCAACCATAGTGCCTCCAACTGCTGCTGTAGCTGTAAATGATGCATTGTGCTTTGGCGATGCTAATGGTGATGCAACTATAACCGTTAGCGGAGGCGTGGCCCCATTCACCTTCACGTGGCCTGTCGGCATTGCTAACAGTAGTACTGGCAATACGTCAACCGGAACCTCGCTGGCTGCGGGAAACTACGATGTGACCATTCAGGATGCTGGCGGGTGTGAAATCCTTCAAACGGTGACTGTTGGCGAACCCGCCATTCTCACCGGCCAAATCTTCGGCACAATTGACGCTGATTGTTTTGGAGCAGCCACTGGAGAAGCTACAGTAACACCACTTGGCGGCACCGCTCCATATACCTATATATGGGACGACCCGAACACGCAAATAACTGCAACTGCCATCAACCTTCCTTCAGGTACGTTCACTGTGACTATTACTGATGACAACAACTGCACGGGCACTGCCTCTGTCACCATTGTGGATCCAGCACCGTTTGCCGCTACTGTGACCGTAGACCAGAACGTTTCGTGCAATGGCGCCAATGATGGACAGGCCACTGTCAACGTTACCGGCACACCGAATTTTACATTCCTTTGGAACGATCCTGCTGCACAGACCAGCGCCACTGCGGGTAATCTTCCTGCTGGAACATGGCAGTGCATCGTTGCCAGTTCGTTGACCTGCGATACTATCGTTTCGGTTACCATCACTGAACCTGGTGTCTTAACGCCAATTGCCGTGCAGGCATCTCCAGTTTCGTGTTTCGGTGGTGCTGATGGAGTGGCAAGCGTCACACAGACAGGTGGCACAGGTCCTTTCAATTATCAGTGGACCGACCCTACTCTATCCACGAATGCCACTGTCGGAAACCTCGCTATAGGAACCTACAACGTCACCATTACTGACGCCAACAACTGTACAGCCAATACTTCTGTCACCATCACTGAGCCTGCACCCATCAATATCGTGCTGGATGTGGAAGATGCTGCTTGTTTCAACGCACCATCCGGTCAGATAACCGCCAACGTGACAGGAGGCACGGGCGCATACACTTATCTCTGGACCCCAAGCAATCAGACCGGACAAACTGCAACAGGTATCACTGCAGGAACGTATTCCGTTACGGTTACAGACGCAAATAATTGCACTGGCACATTCAATAACATTATCGTTGGACAGCCTACGCAGGTTGTTGCAAGTGTTTCTCAGATAAGCAACATCACATGCTTTGGCGAGAATGATGGCACCATTGCTACCTCCGTTTCTGGCGGCACTGCACCTTACACCTATCAGTGGAACGACCCGACCATCCAGACCACGGCTACTGCATCCAACCTCGCTCCTGGCAATTATGGTGTTGTCGTACTTGATGCCAACAACTGTCCTGCAACCATTGCTGGCCTTGTTATCTCCGAACCCGCCATTATCGCTTCGTCAATCACCCAACAAAATCCAATAACCTGCGAAGGCGGTGCCGATGGCGTAGCTCAGGTGACCGTAACGGGAGGCACGTTACCATATACATATGTGTGGTCAGATGGGCAGCAGTCAAGTACAGCTATTGGCCTTGCTGAGGGTACGTACACCGTGGCAATAACCGATGCCAACGGATGCGCCACTGCTGCCACTGCTATCATTGCTGCTCCTGTTGTTCCGTTCAGTGCTGCATTCTCCATATCACCGGACACAGGTCTGCAACCATTGGAGCTTACCGTCACCAACAGCTCGATAGGTGGTACTTCTTACGAATGGTTCTTCGGAGATGGTAACACCATAACCACCAACAACCTTGATCCCTTCAACTATATGTATGTCGATTCAGGAGCTTTCGACATCCTTTTGGTAGCATATGATGCCAATACTGGCTGTATTGATTCGGTGCTTTTGCAGAATGCAGTTTACATCACCCCGACTTCACTGCTCAATGTGCCCAATGTCATCACACCAAATGGTGATGGTGTCAACGATATGTTCCCTATAGACCCGACAAATGGTGATTTCTTCCCTTTTGAGATACGCAACATCAAATCCTTCAAAGGGCAAATATTCAACCGCTGGGGGCAATTGGTGTACGAATGGACGCAACCATTAGGCGGATGGGAAGGTCGGGCGCTTAGCGGTGTACCGGTCGAGCCTGCCACCTATTATTATGTCATTGATGCCATTGGAATAGATGGCGATAACGAAACAGAATACAAACTGAAAGGAAACGTACTCGTTGTGCGTTGACATGCTGGTCTGACCGAAAAAGAGAGGCCTCCAACAAGGCCTCTTTTTTTTATCCCACTATATCGATGTCACAACATAGGATGTCAATATATTATTGACCATCAGGCCACCAATTGGTTATTGTTACCTTTGAGGCCACTTAAAAAGGAACTCATTACTCAAACATAAAAACAAAGAAAACAATGGCCTTAGAACTCACTGATGCAAATTTTGACGAACTGGTATTGAAATCAGACAAGCCTGTGCTTGTAGACTTTTGGGCAGTTTGGTGCGGCCCTTGCCGAATGGTGGCACCTATTGTCGAAGAACTCTCCAAAGACTATGACGGCAAGGCTGTAATTGGAAAAGTTGACGTGGACAACAATCCGGAAATCTCCGCCAAGTTTGGTATCCGCAACATTCCAACACTCCTTTTCTTCAAGAACGGAGAGGTGGTTGATAAAGTGGTAGGCGCGTCACCTAAACAGGCGTTCACCGCCAAACTTGACGCTTTGGTCTGATTCACCAGACGTTTTAACATGCCGAAGGCCGAGAAGTCCCAGACTTTCTCGGCCTTCTGATTTATGGTTGTTGGCGCTGTGTGCTTCCTTCCCACTGTCCCCTGTCGCTTCCATATCTTTGACCTCATGAATATCTCGCTACATAGTCAGACCGTCAAACAATTCAGCCAACTGGAATTGCTTGCCAAACAGGTAGTGGAGGGATTTATCACCGGCCTGCATAAGAGTCCGTTCCATGGCTTCTCGGTCGAATTTGCCGAACATCGCCTATACAACACTGGCGAGACCACCCGCCATTTAGATTGGAAACTGTTTGCCCGCACCGAGAAGCTTTTCGTGAAGCGCTATGAGGAGGAGACCAACCTCCGCTGTCAGATCGTGATCGACACCTCTTCGTCCATGTATTTTCCCGTGGCTGACAACAAAGGCCTTGAAAATGTCAACAAGATCGGCTTCAGCACCTATGCGGCTGCAGCATTGGTACATCTGCTCAAGAAACAGCGTGATGCATTCGGGATCTCGCTGTTTTCCGACAGCGTGCAGGTGCATACCGACACCAGAAGCACCCAAGTGCATTCCAAACTCGTATTCACCGAACTGGAGAAACTTCTGCTCCCATTGCCAGAAGGACAACGCAGCAGAAGCTCTGGCGCCAAGGCATTGCATGAGATCGCGGACAAGATCAAACGCAGATCGTTGGTCATTGTGTTCAGTGACATGCTCGAGAATTCCGAAAGGTCTCAGGACGACCTCTGGGCCGCATTGCAGCATTTGCGCCACAACAAGCACGAGGTGATTCTCTTTCACGTTGCCGACCGCAAGCATGAGCTTGACTTTGAGTTCGAGAATCGGCCTTATCGCTTCATCGACCTCGAGACCGGTGAGGAACTGAAGTTGAATCCTCTTGATGTCAAAGAGGCATATCTCAGCTCCATGAAAGAGTTTGAGCGCCAATTGAATTTGAAGTGCGGCCAATACGGCATCGAACTCGTGGAGGCCGACATCAACCGCAACTTTGACCAAGTATTACTTCCCTATATTTTGAAACGCAAGAAAATGTACTGATGCGCAAACTGCTCCTTTCCCTTGTTCTCCTTGTTCCTGCCTTGGCAGCCAATGCCGTAGAGTTCACCACGTTGTCCCGCACCCAGCCCATTACATTGGTGCACACGGCCGAATTCAGTGCTTACGTCAATATCTCACTTACACTGAGTGGCCAAACGCTTACCAAAGCTCCACTCTACCTCCACATCAGCTACATCATTGGCACAGACACCCTCAACGATCACATGAAGGTGGATACCGATCGCAATGGTCGCGTCAAGCAACTGCTACTTAAAGAGGGCGAACGCCTCACTGCGCTCATTTACCTCCACAATGCCGACATTGACAATGTAGATGGCCTAACTGGTTCTTTCCGCGCTGTCACAGATACTCTGCTCACTGTTTCAAAAGACATCATTGGCTCATCATTTCCTGGCAATGTCTGGATCAGGGAACATAACCCGCTTTTCCGCATCAAGCTGGACGAGGCCAAACCGCGCACCGTAAAACTCACGTTCCATCTGGATGGCAATTATGCGTTCGATGACCTCCATTTCAAGATCAAGGTTATCAGCCCGCAGCAAGGAATTCTCTTATTGCCCCGCACCATTGACGTGACAGACGAGGCATTACTGGATTTCAACAACAAGACCGTTACCATAACCATTGAAGGGGTCAACTTCTCCTATCCGGGCAGTTACTATCTGCAATTGATGCAGACCATGAAACAGGACCGCGTCAACGGCATCAGCAAGGTAAGCTACGAGGTAATCACCCCATGATGGATCACTTCTGCTGATTCTCCAGATACTTTACCGCCATTCCGGTCGGTATGCGTTGGCCTTGGTTGAATGCTGTGACAAATGCATCGGCAAACCCCATGGTGGACAGACGCTCTTTCTCGGTCTGGGCTTGGGCGTATGAATCATATGGCCCTACAGTCATCAATGTAAGGTCGTTGGTACGCAATTCACTAAGCCCCTCCAGTTGCAGATAAAGCTGCGCCAAACGCTCAGGGAGCACCTCTGCGAATGCCCCGATCTGAACCCTGAACTCAACCTTACCGCTCAATTCCCGCTGTATGCTAACCTCGTTCAGCAACACCACCTCATCCCTATAGCGCACCGGGTTGTTGATATCAACGATGAAGGCATCCGGGTAGCCCGCACCGCGCACCTCATGCAGCAGCTTCTCGGCCTGCGACCTATAACTCAGATTGCCCACCACATAACGGTATATCCCGTTCTCATCCACATATACTCCCACATTTTTCAACCCAGGGAAATGCACCGTGTAGGTCGGTTTTAACAATGCCCCCACCTGAACTCCGTAAAGCACCGAGCGGGTCGAGAATTCCTTGGGACGGGTCACCACACTGTCCCTTAAGCTCTGCACCGCCACCAGCCGGTCCTTCAGATTATGGGGTTTCACTTCGGCCATGTTCCGTGTTTCCACCTCCTGCACCAGGCGTTGTGGTTCGTGGCATAGCTCCACCCATTTCATCGCTTCTTTTGGATAGAACGGATCGCCTTTGCTATACACCTCCACCAGTTCATAATACCGTTGCAGCGCATTGTCGCATTGCCTGTCGCGGCTATAGGCTATCACCAGATAGAAATGAACAAGCTCCGGTTCGTTCATCCCCGGGTCCACATCCAGCTCATTGTACATCCTTGCCGCCTTTTCCAAGAGCTTAATGGCCTCCCCGATCCGTATGCCCTCGCGAACAAGGCATTGCCCGAGGAAATAGTTGTGGGCCGCCACTTCCGCGTCCGTGCGTATCAACCGTTCAAGCACCGGTATCGCCTCGCGGGTCTTGTTGGTGGCCACCAGCACCTTGGCGCTGTCAAGTGCGGTGTTCTGGGCCTGTGCACCTAGGCCAATGCCCCAAACAAGCAGCACTACACCGACCCAATGCCCTACACCTTTCATGGCATGGAAATTACCTGCCACCACCATGTTACCTCATTGGATCACACACGGGTTGCACACAGCCCGATGTTAATTGGCCATATTCCGGCCACCATCCTTCCTGCCGAAGAAAAGCACTCCGTTGGACCCTGTCACCTGTGGCGTTTTTCCGGTACGCTGCACGTAGATGTAGCTTATTTCCAACACCACATTCCATGGGCCAAGCGTATCGCGAAGGGTCATCTCTTGTTGATCCAAGGTGATGTAAGTGGCCTGACCGTTCTGAGCTGCAAGGCGCTTCGCCAGACTGTCCAATGCAAATTTGACCTCCCCTGTCGCTGAGCTCAGCGTGAAAACACCTCGGTCATCCGTCCACGTGTATGCCGTTCCATCCAGCTCAAATTCTATGAGACCATCCGAGCCTCCCGACCAGTCCACCATGTAGTCATACGCTCCAACAGGGGTCACTGTCCGCGCGGTGGCAGAGAATTGTATGTGCTGTAACATCGATTCCTGTGCACGATATTCATAGCTCAGCCCCATGGTCTGCATGTATATCCTCGCCTCATTCACATTCGTGTTCTTTTTCTCAGCAAGCGTGATGAGCGAGTCCATATCCTGATCGAACCAAGGTCGGATGGCCGCAAACCCATGGTGGTTGTCAAGATAGTTCAGTATCGATATCACTTCGTTGTTCAGCGAATCTGCCAACAGGGCGTTGTTCGCGTGCAGGCTGTCGGCCACAAGGCCCTCCTTCTCATCCAGTTTCCACAGGGCCTCCTGCTGCACTTTCCCATCTTTCAGAATGCCCGCGTTGGTGAGCAATTGCTCTAACCGTCCCACCTGACTGCGCTCGCCCACCGCAAACATCCCCCATGGCCCGAAGCTCGTCAGCCCCAGCATCAGCGCCAAGGTCACAGGAATCAGCTTGATGTTCTCGCCCCGCATCACTGCAAAATAGACCGCCACCACCATCAGCCATACGCCCAGCACCACTACAGCATAGCGGTTCACCGTTATCCCATAGTCGTCCAGCCGCAGCCAGATGGCTATGAACAGTAGTCCTATCAATGGAAACAGCGCCCAATAATATCCCAGCCCTACTTTACGTATCCAGCCGTTACCCTGCTGCCCGCCATACGGGTGTATGAGAAGCAGCGTGAAGATGCCCAGCACCGCTATGCAGCTTATCATATAGGCCACTATGCCACGCGGCCAGTCCCACGCCAGCAATATCTTGGTGCCGTAGCCGTACAGTATCACCAGATAGAGCAGCAGCAACGGCAGCAGGATGTATTGTGTGAACACTTTCAGGCCGTTCGGATATTCCCGCACTTCCTCCAATGCATCAAGGTCTTTGGGTATGCCCGCCACGAAGAACCATGTATTGAACACCCCCATGATGATGATGAACAGCTCAGGGAATCGCTTCTCATCTATGTCCATGTCAAATAGCTCGTTGAGCGCCACGATGGCCAATGCCAGACCCGCGAACAAGACCCCAGAATAAAGCCCGGCCGTCACTATCCGGATGAAAAGTCCCTTGTTGTAGTTCCAGAA
>JBFYQB010000127.1:0-8683 GCA_041302955.1 Flavobacteriales bacterium | reverse complement strand
GGGCCGCGGCGGAGCCCGCCATCGGAGGCAGCAAGGCCAAGCGCAAGAAGCGGAGGTTCACCAGCAGGGTATCGCGCGAGCTGGTATTCTCCTACATCAGCCCTGATAGCACCGAGACGGTGGTCTACAGTGCCGACACACTCGGTTTTCTGGCCGATGGCGATGCCGAGGTGGACTGGGGTGTTGACGACATGCGCAAGTATATCAAAGGAAGGCAGGACGGACGCAGGCATCCCGCATTGCTGGACGCCTTTATCGGTGGGGGAGTGGGCACAGTGAGCGCGCTCTTGGGCGGATTCTGGGGGCCGACAATTCCGGCCGGTTATATCGTAGTGACCAGCGTGGCCCCTATCAAAGTAAAGGTGAAGGCCGCCAGTGTGGACCCGTCCATGTTCACCGACCCGGCCTATCTGGACGGTTACGAGCGGTCGGCCAAGCGCAAGAAGACATGGCGGTTCGTGCAGGGTTCGGTGGTCGGGCTGGGAGTAGGGCTCGGGCTGTTCCATGTGGTCTTCCGATAGTTCCTGAAAAGAGAGTTCGGAAAGGGAGATCCGAAATTCGGAAAGGGAAATTCGAAACCAGTCGAAGGCCAACCTTCCTTGTTCTGTTCTTCTGTTCTTCCGTTCTTCTGTTCTTCTGTTCTTCTGTTGCTCCGTTCTTCCGTTCTTCCGATGATCATGAAGCACATCGTCTATGGCAATTGGTGGATAGCGCTTTGCGCAGCGGCCTTGACCCAACTGGCCTATCATGTGGTGGGAGGCGCAGGCGTCAGCATTCCGCTCCTGGTCTTTGTTTTCGGGGCCACGCTGGTCGTTTACAATCTCAACATGCTTTCTGGGCTCGAGGCGTTGCGGGCAAGCGGCACCACATCGGTGCGCCACCGGTGGTGCATGGCCCATGAGCGCGCCATGCAGGTCTATATGGGTCTGGGTGTGGCCATGGCCATGGGCAGTTTCTTCATGCTCAGCATGCGCACATGGTGGCTGCTGGCACCTGCGGCCGTGGTGGCGGTGCTCTATGTGCTGCCGGTGGTGGGCGGTGCCAAGCTGCGCGAGGTGGGGCTTTGGAAGATATTCCTCATCGCCACCGTCTGGTCCATTGTCACCGTGGGCCTGCCCGCTGCGCAGATGGAGCATTGGCCGTCCACGCTGCCGTTGGTATCGCTGTGCGTGGAGCGGGCATTGTTCGTCTTTGCCATCACCATCCCGTTCGACATCCGCGACCTGAGGACCGATGCGCAGAAAGGGGTGCGCACCCTTCCATCCGTGCTCGGTCAGCGCAGGGCAAAGGCCATCGCGGTGGTGGCCCTGGCGGTGTTTGTGGGCATGGCGGCCTTGCGGGTGGCCACCACGGGGCAGTGGCCTATGCTGGTGGCCTATGCCTTTACGGCTGCGGTAAGTGGGGTATTGGTGTGCTATGCCAATGAGCAGCGCAGCGATATGTACTGCTCCTTCTGGTTGGATGGGATGATGGTGCTGCTGGCGGCCTCGGTGTGGCTGGCCATGCTTGTGTGACCCACGTCATGGTGTCCACCTGCATCTGTCCGCATCTTTGGCGCATGAGAAAAGCAATACTTCGCCTCGGAATGCTTTGCGTGGCCTTCGCCTCTGCTGCACAGGCTATCGCCCAGCAGGCCATCATCCTCGAATCGGCCGACATGCCGCAGGTGAACGACACCTTCCGCTACAGCATCTGCGACAATATCCTTGGCCTCATCGATCTGGAGGATGATGGGCCCGACAGGTTCTGGGATTATTCTACCCTCGGGTCGCTCAGTCAGCGGTTGGACACCGTGGTCGATCCCGTGTTCGGCACTCCGCTCATCTACAACGTCACATTCAGCAATTTTTTCGATTTCGACCATTTTGCCACCCATGCTGCCCGCAACTCGCTGGGCCAGTTCAGCCAGTCGTTCCTTACCATAGAGAACGTGTTCGATTTCTACAAGAAGACCAACGGGTTCTATGCCAACGTGGGCCTTGGGCTTACCATCAATGGATTTCCGCTCACCTCGGTGATGGAACCGCGCGACAAGGTCTGGGAATTCCCCTTGGAGTATGGCGATGTGGACAACTGCTTCGCCCAGTTCGGGGTCGATGTGCCACAGTTCGGGCATTTCGGGCAGAAGATAGCGCGCCAGAACACCGTTGACGGCTGGGGCACCATCAAGACCCGCTTCGGCACCTTCGATGCCCTGCGCGTCACCACCATCCTCGAGCTCACCGACACCCTCAGCATTCAAGGTTTTGGGTTCGAGCAGCCGCGTCCTACCGAGTTTGAGATAAAATGGATGGCCAAGAATATCGGTGTGCCCGTGCTCACTGTGCGCGGCCAGATATTGTTCGGCACCAAGGTGGTGAGCAGTGTGGAATACCTCGATTCGCTCCGCGGATTCACCCTCTCGACACCCTTGCCCGACCCGGTGGACACCACCCAGGTGGATACCACCATCATCGACTCTACAGGACTTGGCATGCTGGACGATGCCCTGTTGGGTCAGATGCTGGTGGGCCCAAACCCATTTGCAGATGAGCTGATGATGCACCTGCAACTGGCGCGCCCTGCCACGCTTCGGGCCGAGCTCTATGGCATCATGGGGCAGCGCGTTGCCTATCTGGGCAGACGCACATTTGCCGCAGGCCAGCACAACTGGGGCATCGCCATAGAGGGCATGGGCCTGCCCCCAGGCATCTACCATCTCGTACTGACCGATGATGACGGCCACCGCATGGTGCGCAAGCTGATGCGCTCTGGCGATAGGTAGCCGATGCCACTATCCTGTGTGGTTGTCGTCCAATGATAGATTTCAGATGCAATTGCGGCTGATCTTTGCGCCATGACATTCACCCGCTCTCAGAGTATCCTCATCTCCATTGTTGCTTATGTGGTGGCTACCGCCATTGCGGTGGTGGTGTGGCAATTTGCTGCCGGCATCCATGACCTTTGGCGGCTCACGCTGGCCGATGTGGCCGCCACGCTGTTCATCTTCGGCACTTCGCTGGCGTTCAACAATTCGAGCATGTACGATCCCTATTGGAGCGTGAAACCTGCCGTGATAGCCGTGGGCTGTGCCGTGATGTTCGGTGTAGGCACAGTGGGCAGCATGGTGCTCCTGCTACTCATGGTGCTCTATGGGCTGCGGCTCACGGTCAACTTTTACCGCGACTGGCCAGGCATGCACCACGAGGATTGGCGCTACCGCGATTTCAGGGCCAAGTTCCCCAAGGGCTATTGGGCCATCAGCTTGGGCGGCATCCATTTGTTTCCCACCGTGCAGGTGCTGCTGGCCTGCATACCGCTCTATCTGGGCATGAGGACAGGAGGCGGCATCGGGCTGCTGGGCATGGCGGGCGTATGGCTTACGCTGCTGGCCATTTGGTTGGCCTATGAGGCCGATGGACAGATGCGCACCTTTCGCAACGACCCGGCCAACAAGGGCAAGATCATGACCACCGGACTTTGGAAACACAGCCGCCATCCCAATTATCTGGGCGAGCTGCTCACATGGTGGGGCATCTGGCTCATAGCCGTTGATCTGGACAGGAGCTTATGGTGGACAGGCATCGGTGCGCTGTCCATAACCCTGATGTTCGTCTTTGTAAGCATTCCGCTGATGGATGCACGCTCGGTGCAGCGCAGACCCGAGTTTGCGGACCACATCAAGCGGACGCGGGCGTTGTGGCCCTTCGCCAAGTAAGGAGAGGGCGGGTCAGTGCTCGCGCAACAGGGCAAGCACGTGGAGGCTGATGAACCGCCCGTTCTTGAACTCACAATCGCGCAGGGTGCCTTCCAGCACAAAGCCGGCCTTCTGTAGCACACCCATCGAAGCCGCATTCTCGGTCTCAACCGTTGCCTCCATGCGATGCAGCCCAAGGGCATCGAAGCCATGTGCAAGCACCACAGGCAGCGCCTCGCTCACAAGGCCTTTGCGCCAATGATCGGGCAGGAGCCAAAAACCGAGTTCGGCCTTGCGATGCATCCTACTAACGTTGTTGAACCCGATGGCACCTACAAATTCGCCACCATCGACCTTGGTCATTGCCCACCAGATGCCTGTGCCTTCTCGCTCGAGCGATGCGAACCATTCCATCTGTTCGCGGGTGGCTTCTTCACTTTCAAAACTCACCCCGTAGTAGCGTATCACCTCTGGATGCGACAATCCTTGGAACACCATTGGCAGGTCGTCCGGTTGCATCTGTCGCATCACAAGGCGATCAGTTCTCAGTGTTGGAAATGGAGGATGCATTGGTATGGAATGGCCACAAATGGCAGGCGCAAATGTCGCAACACGCTAGGGATCGTACTCCTTTGTTTTCGGACGCCATGCAGGCCCAACGTCCCTTCGATCAGTCGCATTTCTATTTTCCATTTTCAGGTGTCATTTCTTCTTTTCACCTATTTTCGCGGCCACAAATGAATCGCCCAGCAACACATCATCACCATCATGCCCACGCCCGCAAGGCGAGAGGATGATGCCGTGTAAACACTACCATACACCCATCTGAATCCCGTCTGAGCACATCAGGCGGGATTTTTTGTTTAACGCATTGAAGAAATTGGAGAATAGCTTATCGAAAATGGTAGCATACCCGTTCAGAATCACTGTGGTCTATGGTCTATCGACTGTGGGCCTTAAACGCTAAAAACATTACCCATGACCCGTCTCCGCATCGCCATCCAAAAATCAGGTCGCCTCAACGAAGACTCTGTGCAGTTGCTCAAAGACTGCGGCATCGTTATCGACAACGGCAAGGACCAATTGAAGGCCAGTGCCCGCAACTTTCCACTCGATGTGCTCTATCTGCGCAATGATGACATCCCACAATACCTCGAAGATGGGGTGGCCGACATCGCCATCGTGGGCGAGAATCTGCTGGTGGAAAAACAGCGGCAGGTGGCCATTGCGCAGCAGCTTGGCTTCTCCAAGTGCAGGCTGTCGCTGGCCGTGCCTAAGGATGTGGCGGTAGATGGCCTGGCCTATTTCAACGGCAAGCGCATCGCTACTTCCTATCCGGTCACGTTGCGCGCATTCTTACAGGAACATAAGATAGATGCTGAGCTGCACGAGATCTCCGGCTCGGTAGAGATCGCCCCGAACATAGGTCTGGCCGATGCCATCTGTGACCTTGTAAGCAGTGGCAGCACCCTCTTTAAGAACGGATTGGAAGAGACCCACGTGGTGCTGAGGTCCGAAGCTGTGCTGGCTGTTGGGCCGCAGATAACGGACGAGGCGCGCGCCATTCTGGACAAGATGCTGTTCCGCATAGCGGCTGTGCTCCGCGCCCGCAGGTCGAAATACATCCTGATGAATGTGCCGAACGACAAGATCTCGGTGATCAGCAACATTCTGCCTGTGCTCAAAAGCCCGACCGTGATGCCACTGGCCGAACCGGGTTGGAGTTCGCTCCATTCTGTCATAGACGAAGAGAAGTTCTGGGATGTGATAGATGCGTTGAAAGCCAATGGTGCCGAGGGCATTCTGGTAGTGCCTATAGAGAAGATGGTGGTCTGAGGAAAATGGCAATTGGAAAATGGCAATAGACCCGAAAAGATGAACAGACATATCCATCCCAAGCGTGACCAATGGCCTGCCTTGCTGCAACGCCCTGCTCGCCCTGCTGCCGACCTCGGTGCGCTGGTGGCAGAGGTGTTTGCCGCTGTGAAGCAGGACGGAGATGCCGCCCTGAAGCGTTACACCGCGCAGTTTGATGGTGCGCAGCTGCACGATCTGTGCGTTCCTGTTCAAACGCTGGCCGATGCCGAGGCGATGCTCTCGCCCCAGCTCAAGGCCTCCATTCTCCTCGCGAAGCGGAACATTGAGGTTTTTCACGCTTCGCAGAAACTGGAGAAACGCGTGGTGGAGACCATGCCAGGTGTGGAGTGCTGGCGCGAGGAGCGTCCCATAGAGCGTGTGGGCATCTACATTCCCGGTGGCACGGCACCGCTGTTCAGCACTGTGCTGATGCTGGGAATACCTGCCAAGCTGGCCGGGTGTGCGGACATTGTGCTCTGCACTCCGCCCGACCGCCAAGGCAACATCCATCCTGCCATCCGCTATTGCGCCCATCTGTTGGGCATCACGCAAGTGGTGGCCGTTGGTGGCATTCAGGCCATTGCCGCATTGACGCACGGCACCGAGAGTGTGCCTGCCGTCTATAAGATATTCGGCCCGGGCAATCAATTTGTAACAGCCGCCAAGCAATATGCGCAACAGCTTGGCGTGGCCATAGACATGCCCGCAGGGCCATCGGAGCTGTTGGTTGTGGCCGATGCCACGGCAAATGCGGCCTTTGTGGCATCCGATCTTCTTTCGCAGGCCGAGCACGGTGGCGATAGTCAGGTGATCCTTGTTACCACCGACCCGAAGTTGATGGACGAGGTGGAAGCGGAGGTGAATGCCCAGCTATCAGTGTTGCCGCGCAAGGACATTGCCACCAAGGCCATCGCCAATTCCAAGATGATCCTGTTGCAGGATGATGATGCCTGCCTCGACCTCATCAACCAGTATGGCCCTGAGCATTTCATCATCTGCTGCGCGAACGAGCGGCATTATGTGGAAGGCATCATCAATGCAGGCTCGGTGTTCATTGGCAATTGGACGCCCGAAAGCGCAGGCGATTATGCCAGCGGCACCAACCACACGCTGCCCACCAATGGTTTTGCGAAGGCATATAGTGGTGTGAGCCTGCAATCGTTCAGCAAGGCGGTCACCTTTCAGCGCATCACCCGCGAGGGCATCCGCACCATTGGCCCTGCCATTGAGGCCATGGCCGATGCCGAAGGGCTGCAAGCCCACAAGAATGCTGTCACCCTTCGACTCAGATAACTGGAACCGAACAACAACATTTCTATTCACGCCTTATCACTTATGTCCATGAACTCCCTTGTCCGTCCCTCCATCGCCAAACTCAAACCCTACTCCTCGGCCCGCGATGAGTTTCAGGGCGATTCGGCCATCTTTCTTGATGCCAACGAAAGTCCATTCGAGACGGGTGTGAACCGTTATCCCGACCCGTTGCAGCGCGCATTGAAGCAGCGCATCGCAGTCATCAAGGGTGTGGATGCCGACCGCATCTTTCTCGGCAATGGTAGCGATGAGGTGCTCGACCTGATTTTCCGCGCCTATTGCGAACCGGGGCACGACAATGTGATCATCCTGCCGCCCACCTACGGCATGTACAAGGTGCTGGCCGACCTGAATGGTGTGGAATGCCGCGAGGTGTTGCTCACATCCGATTTCGAACCCGATGTAGAGAAGATTCTCCGCATGGCCGACCGCCACAGCAAAGTGCTGTTCCTCTGCTCGCCCAACAATCCTTCAGGAAGTGCTTTTTCTGCCGAAAGCATGGAGCGGCTGCTCCGTGGTTTTGCAGGTCTGGTGGTGGTAGACGAGGCGTATGTTGATTTCTGTATCGAGCGCACACTGTTGCCACGCTTGGCTGAGTTTCCCAACCTCATTGTGACCCAAACATTCAGCAAGGCATACGGATTGGCGGGCATTCGTTTGGGAATGGCCTTCGCATCCGAAGAGGTCATCACGGTGCTCAATCGCATCAAACCGCCTTACAACATCAATAACCTGACGCAGCGGTTCGCCCTTGAACAATTATCGGACACGCTTCAGGTGGAGTATCAGGTGAAGGAACTTTTGGAAGAGCGGAATAAACTATCCGTGGCATTGACAACCGTGCCGTGGGTAGAGGAGGTGTTCCCTTCGGATGCTAATTTCCTGCTCATCCGTGTGGACAAGGCCGACCTGCGCTACACGCAGTTGGTGGGGCAGGGCATTGTGGTGCGCAATCGCAGTTCGCAGCCGCTTTGCGAGAATTGCCTTCGGATAACAGTGGGCACGGAAGGGGAGAACACCCGACTTTTGCAGGCGATGAAAGAACTTTCCGCATGAAAAAGGCCCTATTCATTGACCGTGATGGCACACTTGTCATCGAGCCGCCCATCGACTATCAACTGGACCGTCTGGAGAAACTGGAGTTCTATCCGGGCGTGTTCCGCTACCTGTCGCTCATTGCCGAACATCTGGACTACGAACTCGTGATGGTGACCAATCAGGACGGGTTGGGCACGGCCTCGTTCCCCGAAGACACCTTCTGGCCTGCGCACAACAAGATGATGCAAGCGTTGGAGAACGAGGGCATCCACTTCGCTGAGGTGCTCATCGACCGCAGTTTTCCTGCTGACAACAGCCCGAACCGCAAGCCGCGGACGGGCATGATGGGCAATTACTTGGGTGATGATTACGACCTCGCCAACAGCTTCGTGATAGGCGACCGCCACACCGATATTGAACTTGCCAAGAACATCGGGGCCAAAGGGATATTCATCGCTACTCCAGACAAGACCGCTTTCGACAACGAGACGCAAGTGCTGCAGACCACAAGTTGGAAAGTGATCTATGAGTTTCTGCGCTTCGGGCTGCGCAAAGCAACACTCGAACGTAAGACCAACGAGACGGACATTTCCATCGCCCTTGATCTGGATGGCTCAGGCAGGACGGACAACCACACAGGCATCGCCTTCTTCGACCACATGTTGGACCAACTGGGCCGCCATGGACTGATGGATCTTTCCATCCATGTGAAAGGCGACCTGCATGTGGATGAGCACCACACCATCGAGGACACGGCCATCGCGCTGGGCGAGGCTTTCCGCAAGGCTTTAGGCAATA
>JBFYQB010000126.1:0-6471 GCA_041302955.1 Flavobacteriales bacterium | reverse complement strand
AGCCACTGCCCGCCAAGCAGTGCGGTCATGAGCATAAATGAAAGCAGATGTTTGAACATCGCTGCGAAAGTAATACCCACTTGACGGTCTTTAATGAGCTAGGTCATCGATTTCATAACTGACAAACGCATTTCAATGGACGGAATTTCAGCATGGACCTACCTTTGCGGCAGATTCAGTTTATGCTGAGTATTCCATGACCATAGAAAAACTCGCCACCTGCCACGGCCATCAGGACTGCATCTATACCGTTGCGGGCTTTGACGGCAGCAGGTTGTTCTACACCGCAGGGGCCGATGGCATGGTGGTGCAATGGAACCTTGACGCTCCCGACCAAGGCGAAGTGGTGGCGAAGGTGGGCAACACCATCTACGCGCTCTGCCCTGTTGGCGATGAGCAGCTTATCGTAGGGCAGAACTTCGAGGGCATTCACCAGATAGACCTGCGGTCGCGGCAACAGGTGCGCTCGCTCAAGCTCACTGATGCTGCCATCTTCGACATCCAATTGCTGGATGGTCTGCTGTTCGTGGCCTGTGGCGATGGTTCGGTTACGGTGGTGGACATGGAACAATGGCAGACCATCACGCGGTTCCGCCCATCCGAGCAATCGGCACGGAGCATTGCCATCAATGTGGCATGGAAGGAGTTTGCCGTTGGTTATTCCGACAATTCCATACGGGTGTTCAGCTTGGAGAACAGAAGCGAGAAGTATGTGCTGAAAGGCCATGCCAACTCGGTGTTCACGTTGGCCTATTCGCCCGATGCGGCCACGCTTTACAGCGGAGGAAGGGATGCGCACCTGCGCTCGTGGGCCGTTGCCGACAACTATGCGATGCGGGACGAACTCATCCCGCACATGTACACTGTGAATCATATCGCCTTTCGCACGGATGGAAAGTTCTTCGCCACATGCAGCAAGGACAAGTCCATCCGCATCTGGGACGCGCAGAGTATGAAGCCGCTGACCACCATCAACAGGACCAACAACGCAGGGCACGGCACATCCGTGAACAAGCTGCGCTGGATGGACGATACGACCCTTGTCTCTGTATCGGACGACCGCACGGTGTCCATTTGGAAACTCAATTTCCAAGCATAGCGGCATCACCTATTTTTGCGGCACTCCGCATGGTCAAGCCTTCCAGACGCATCCTCTTCCTTGTGCCCTATCCGTTGGGCATTGCGCCCAGTCAGCGGTTCCGTTTCGAGCAGTATTTCGATCTGTTGCGCGAGGAGGGCATACCCTATGATGTGCGGCCATTCCTCGACCAGCAGGCCATGGATGTGCTCTACAGGCCTGGCAACCTGCTGTTGAAGCTATGGAAGGTGATGCTTGGTCTGTGCAAGCGCATCGCAGATCTGTTCTCTTTGGGGAACTATGACGTGGTGTTCCTTCATCGCGAGGCCGCGCCCATCGGCCCGCCTGTGTTCGAATGGCTCATCACCAAAGTGTTCCGTAAGAAAGTGGTGTTCGACTTTGACGATGCCATCTGGCTGCCCAATACATCGGCATCCAATCCGTTCATCAGCTTTTTCAAACGCTATCGGAATGCCAACAACACGGCTGGTTGGGCCTGGAAGGTGAGCTGCGGCAACGCCTATCTGCGCGACCATGCGGCACAGTTCAACGCCCACGCCATCATCAATCCGACAACGATAGACACCAAACGCCATCACAACCGCGTAAAGCAGTATGCGGGCGGCAAGACCGTGATCGGCTGGACGGGCACCCACAGCACCATCAAGTATCTCGACTCGTTGGTGCCGCTGCTCAGGCGATTGGAACAGGAGTTCGACTTTGAGCTGCTGGTGATAGCCGACCGCAAGCCTGACTTTGAGCTGAAGAGCCTGCGGTTCATCCCTTGGAACAAGACCACGGAGATAGATGACCTGCTGCGGATGGATGTGGGCATCATGCCGCTGGAGGACGACCGCTGGGCGAAGGGCAAATGCGGGTTCAAGGCGTTGCAGTACATGGCGCTGGGCATCCCCGCCATTGTTTCACCTGTTGGGGTGAACGCGGAGATCGTGACCCACGGAGCGAATGGATGGATATGCGCCACGGAGGCGGAGTGGGAGGGGTGCTTTAGAAGTATTCTGTCGGATGCCTCACAACTGCCAAGGCTATCGGCTGCTGCGCGGGAAACGGTGGTGAACCGCTACTCGGTGGCGAGCAACAGGGAGAATTTCTTGGGGTTGTTCTTGGTCTAACCACAGAGAACACTGAGGTTTTTCACAGAGGAACACAGCGTGATTCTCTGTGAACTCTGTGCTTTCTCTATGTCCTCTGTGGTTAATGAAAACCTTATTCCGCTATGATAAGCGGGAACTCTGCGACTACGATGCCATCCTCATCAGCATAGAGGTAATGGCCGGGGATGAAATCGACCCCTGCGAAACGGACAGGGATGTTCTCCTGCCCTTCGTTACGCTTGATGCTTTTGACGGGTGAAGGTGCCAAGGCTTTCAGTCCGAGGTTCATTTCGATGGTCTGGCGGATGTCGCGGATGCAGCCGTAAACGCTGATGCCGCGCCAGTTGTGCGCTACCGCCAAGGCAGCAAGGTTGTCGCCCACCAAGGCACAGCGCAACGAGCCGCCACCGTCAATGACCAGCACTTTGCCTGTGCCATCCTTTTCGAGAGCGGTGCGCACGAGGGTATTGTCCTCATGCACTTTGAGCGTATGGATCTCTCCTTCAAACATACTTTGGCCACCAAAGTCGGCAAACATGGGGTCGACCACTTGAAGGCGGTCTATGTATTCATCGCAGAGGTCGGCAGTGGCGTGTTGCATGAGAATTGGGAGATGGTTTGATAAGGCGTGAAAATACGTTATTTGGCAGCCTCAGAATCCACTGAACATGAAGAAGACACTGGTCGTTCTGCTGTGTGTATGCCTTACAGGGATTGCCGTTGCCCAAAAGGCCGACAGCACCTCCAAACCCGTTCCCGGCCCGCAGTGGGGCATTGAGGTCAATTACTCGCTGATGTCCTATACCGAGAGCGGGGTGATAGGTGCGGGCATTGTCCACACTAGGAAGAAACACGCCTTTGCGCTGGGCACCCACATCTGGCATCAGGACCTGTTCACGCACATTGAAACATGGTCGCGGGTGGGCGTGGCCTTCACCTACAGCTACTTCCCTATTGGGAGCCATCGCATGTTTGCGCCCTATCTGTTCTATGATCTGAACTACGGACTGCTGGCCTCGCGCAGGGACGTGATGCTCGCGGACGGCAACGGGAATGACTACAATGTAGTGCGCGAGGTGGACAATCACACGTTGGCGCATCATTTCGGCATTGGAGTGCGTGGCAACATCCATCGGAGGTTCTTTGCGCATCTTGCTCTGGGTGCAGGCCCGGCCACCTATGGCGATGTGGTCACACTGCGCTCACGTCAGGCCGCTTATCCCGACACACACACGTCAGAACACCCATTCACCCACTTCGAACCTGCCTACATGCTCCGCATCGGTATCGTATATCAGCTAGAAGGGAAAGAGTGGAGGAAGAAAGAGAGTTCTACATTTCAATGATCTGATAATTTGATCATTGGCCAATTTGATGATGGACGCATGCACCGCATCAGCGCCCTTTCATTTCAATGCGGCTTTTCATTAGCTAATTATCTCATCATCAAATCATCTAATTAAAAAGGTGCGCATCCTCATCCTCGATAACTACGACTCGTTCACCTATAATCTGGTGCACTATGTGGAGCAGTTCTGCGATGATCTGACGGTGCAGAGAAACGATGCCATCGGTTTGGATGAAGTAGAAGCCTACGATGCCATCATCCTCTCACCCGGGCCGGGATTGCCCAAGGATGCTGGCATCATGCCCGAACTCATCCTGCGTTATGCGTCCACAAAGAGGATATTGGGTGTTTGCCTCGGCCATCAAGCCATAGGCGAGGCGTTCGGGGCCAAGCTGAAGAACTTGGACAAGGTGCTGCATGGCATAGCGGTGCAGGTGAAAGTCGTGAATGCCCATGAACCGCTCTTCCATGGTCTGCCCAGCGAATTTCCGACAGGGCGCTATCATTCATGGGTGATCGACAAGGCCACAGTGCCCGATGTGCTGGAGGTGACGGCCACCGATGCGCAGGGCGAGGTGATGGCGGTGCGCCACCGTCAATTTGATGTGTGTGGAGTGCAGTTCCATCCAGAAAGTCTGCTTACGCCCAATGGGCTACAGATTGTGAGGAACTGGGTTGGTCAGGATTGATCCCTTGTTCAGCGGGAAAAGCTTGGCGTGCTAGTCAATTAGATTTAATTGGAAGGGCTCATGGATCAGGTTGCAACGGCCTGTTCATCCAACGCATAAAGGCCATGGCCCCTAGGGCATAGGCCACAATATCCATCATGTCGGCCACATAAACTGAGGAGCGTTTGGGAAGCACCACTTCAAATGTGAACGCATAGAGCGCTACCACCGACCAAACCTGAAATTTCCCAAGTGTGTAGCCAATGTCGCCTGTTACAGCCCTGTAGCCGAAGAGGCCTACGGTGAGCACGATCGGAAAGCAAAGCAGGTCGTCCAGATAACTGTGCACCACGGGTAGGAATATCCCGTTGCGCTCCATGATCTGATTGCCTGCAGCAAGAACCACACTGGTCAGAAACAGCGGATGTTGAAGTGTTTGGAACATTCAGGGCTGTTGTTCCATTCTAAGGTCATTCTGGTACATGATCAGCCGGGTGTACTGGCGAACATCACCAGAAAGAACCAAACGATGGCGGCATAGATCACATGTCCGACCCAGGCTGTTCTTCGCAGCGCCTTCATGCCTACTCCATCATCGTGACGGATACGGAAGAAGTCGTGTTCAGCCTCTTTCTGCTCGCGTTCTTCTCTGGCTTCTTTTTCTATGATGGCATGCGGCTGAAGCAAGGTGTCGCAATGCTGGCAGCGGTCGTCAAGCTGCTTTTTCCAAACGGTCCATTGCCCACATGCCGGGCATTTTTTCTCGCTTTTCATTATGAGGGGTTCAACGTTCAAACTTACTGATGGATTTTATTCCGATCGCAGAACATTTTGCGCACTTGACAGTTCTTTGCACCTGACCATAGCCCTCAATCTGATGAAACATATTTTTCTGCCGTTCCTTCTGTTCTTTATCGGCCTCAACATGGCGTTTGCTCAAACGGGCATAGTAGAGGGCAAGATATTGGACGCTAAGACCAACGAGTCCATACCGTTTGCCAACGTGGTGCTACAAGGAACAACCACGGGTGCCACCTCTGACATAGACGGTAATTACAAGATCACGGGAATCAAGCCGGGGCTCTACAATGTGGAAGTGAGTTATATCGGCTACAAGGGCAAGGTGGAGTTTGAAGTACAAGTGTTCAACAACAAACCAGCTAAGGTGGATTTTGCGTTGGAGGCCGACAGCAAGACGCTTGAAGTTGTAGAAGTGCGCGCAAATCCTTTTGAGAAGAAAGAGGAAAGCCCTGTTTCGCTGCGGACCATCGGTGTGAACGAGATAGAGCGGAACCCAGGCGGCAACAGAGATATCAGCAAAGCATTGCAGTCGCTGCCGGGCGTACAGTCAACAGTGGCGTTCCGTAACGATATCATTATCCGCGGTGGTGGGCCGAACGAGAACAGGTTCTATCTGGATGGTATCGAGGTGCCCAACATCAACCACTTTGCCACTCAGGGTGCATCGGGTGGGCCTGTAGGACTGATCAACGTCAACTTCATCCGCGAGGTGGAGTTCTTCTCTGGTGCCTTTCCTGCTAACCGAGGCAATGCGTTGAGTTCGGTGCTCAACTTTAAGATGAAGGACCCGCGCACGGACCGCATCGGAGGCAATTTCACGCTTGGGGCGAACGATGCGGGCGTCACGCTGGAAGGCCCGATAGCCAAGGGGCATTCCTTCATGTTCAGCTACCGCAGAAGTTATCTGCAGTTCCTGTTCCGACTTATAGGTCTGCCATTTCTGCCCACATATGATGACTTTCAATTGAAGTACCGTTGGAAGATCAACGATAAGAATGAGTTCACCGTGGTCGGGTTGGCAGCTATTGACCAATTCAGCCTCAACTTGGATGATAATCTTGATGAGGAGCAGAAGCGCATTGTGGAGTTGCTTCCCGTAAACTCGCAATGGAACTACACCATAGGTGCAAACTGGAAGAACTACAGGGAAGATGGATATTCGGAGGTCGTTTTGAGCCGAAATATGTTGAACAATGAGGCCATCAAATACCGAGGCAATATTGAGGCTCCAGAGAACCTGCTCATCGATTACCAGTCGCAGGAAATAGAGAACAAGCTGCGCTTAGAGAACAACTGGCGTGGTAAGGGCTGGAAATTGAATTATGGAGTGGCCTATGAATTCGCCCGTTATACCAATAGCACTTACAGCCGCATCAGTGCGCCCAATGGGCAGGTGTTTGAGATCGATTACAATTCTGCCATCGACATTCACAAATGGGGAGTGTTCGGGCAGGTGAGCCG
>JBFYQB010000125.1:0-5465 GCA_041302955.1 Flavobacteriales bacterium | reverse complement strand
GCACGGGCGACTATGCCTCGCAGTTGGCCTACTATCGCAATACGGGCACGGCCAACACTCCCGAATTCACCTTGCAGGACCGCGACATGCTTGACATATCGGCCATGGACCTCGGCAATGTGGCCCCCACATTCGGAGATATTGATGGCGATGGCGATGCCGACATGCTGGTGGGCGATGCAGCAGGACGTGTGCATCTGTTCACCAATGTGGCAGGGGCAGGTGCTCCGTGCAACTTCGTGCTGACCAATGTGGCGTTTCAGGGCATAGACATCAACGGGCAGTTTGCCACACCGCAGCTTTTTGATGTGGATGGCGATGCGCTGCTCGACCTGGTGATTGGCGAAATGACCGGAAACCTGAACTACTTCAGGAATGAAGGCACATCGGCCGCACCACAGTTCGTGCTGGCAGATGCCAATTTCGGGGGTGTGGACATGCGCTCGCCTGGTCTATCGTTCGGCTACAGTGCCCCGTTCCTTACCGATGATGGCGAGGAGACGGTGCTGATGGTGGGATCGGAAAGCGGTCGCATTGCGGTGTACAACGGACTGAACGCCATTCTATCGGGCCCCGAACTGCTCACTGCCAACATCGGCAACGGAGCGGCCCAGACCACCGGCAATGAGACCACACCTTTCGGCTTCTCTACCAAAAGCGGACGGCATCAATACCTCATCAAAGCCAGCGAGCTGCAAGCGCAGGGCATCAGCCAAGGCGCCATACGCCAACTGAGCATGGAGGTGCTCAATGGGCCGAGTGTGCCCTTGGGCCAGTTCTACATCAAGATGGGAATGACCACGCTCAACGAGCTTAGCGGCTTCGTTTCGGGACTGTCGTCTTTCAATTTCTCGCCCGGGCTTACGGTGCAGAACGGAGTGGTGCAGTTCAACTCGAACACACCGCTCACATGGGACGGAAACTCGAACATCATCGTGGAGATATGCTGGTATCACACCAACCCGAGTGGCGGTGAAGACCTGCATGTGCGCTACACGACCACCGACTTTGTGAGCAATGCCTTTGCCAGCGCCAACAATTTCAATGGGTGCAACATCGCTTTCATGGGTGCGAATGCACAACGGCCCAACTTCACCTTCACCGTGAAACCCACCTTCAATCTGGTGGGCGATTTTCCAGTGCACGAAGGTGAGCGCAGTGCTCCATTCGGTGCCGATGTGAACAATGATGGCCTCATGGACCTGACCATCGGCAATCTGGCGGGCGGCCTTGCCTACTATGGTGGGTCGGACAGTGGATTCACCATCAGCATTGCTACTCCAGAGGAAGAGGACGCTACCATAGGCCTCTATCCCAACCCGAATACCGGCCTGTTCACCCTCACGGCCCAGCCACCATTGGCAGGCCCGGTCATGCTCTCTGTATTCGACCTGCAAGGGCGCAGGCTATGGCAAGCAACAGTAGCAGGCCTCAGTAGCAGCACGGTTGATGCCGACCTGCCATCGGGCATGTATCTCGTGGAGATATCCTCTGCCAAGGGCAGGAGTGTGCAACGGTTCGTGGTGAACAGATGAGTGCTGCCAAAGGCCCTGTCCTGTTGTTTGACGGTGTGTGCAATCTGTGCAGTGGCACCGTGCAGTTCGTCATAGAGCGCGATAGCAGTGCCAAGGTGAGTTTCGCCTCGTTGCAATCTGATTTTGCTACCGCGGTCATGCATTCGCACAGCATCCCAACGGGATATCTCGACAGCATCATCCTATTGGAGGGCGACCGCATCAGCTACAAGAGCACTGCGGCCTTGCGGCTCACGAAATATCTTGATGGGCTGTGGCCGCTGCTGCGCATCCTGCTCATCATACCCGGCCCGGTGCGCAACCTTATATATGATGTGGTGGCGCGCAACCGCTACCGTTGGTTCGGCAAGAAGGAAAGCTGCTGGGTGCCCACACCCGAACTACGCGCGCGGTTCAAGGGAGTGTGAGCACAAGCTGCATCTTGGCATAGTCTATCACGGCCGCGTAGCGCTGCAAGAGGTCGCCCCCTATCACCATGTCTATGGGCGGAAGCCCAAGTTGCTGATACGACCCGTTCACATGCTTCAGGTCGAGCAGCATCACTTCCATCTGCTCCAGGTCGAGGTCGCCAAGAATGAACTGCCTGATGGTGAAATGAAAACTCTCCATGCCATCGGTGCCAAGTCCTTTGGATGTATGGCCGCTCTGCTCAAATTGGGTCTCGGACGAGAATATGCGCATCCTGTTCAGGTCCATCACCGTCTGCGAGGCGCCCGTGTCTATAAGCACATTGGCCAGATTGCCATTGATGAAGGCAGAAACGGCCAGATGCACCCCCGAAGGTTCGATACGGATGGCCCTTAAGGGGATGAGCGTTTGCACAGTACAAAAAAAGGCATCCCACGCGATGCGGGATGCCTTTTCTCAAATTAAACCTGAAAGAGCTCAGGCAGTGGCGTTCATGCCATCCAGCACGTCCATCACCTCCTTCACCGCTTTGGCCGAAGCTTCGAGCAATGCCTTCTCTTCGCTGTTCAGTTTCAGCTCGATGATCTCTTCGATACCGTTCTTGCCCAATTTCACAGGCACACCAAGGAAGATGTCCTTCATGCCATACTCACCGTTGAGCAGGGCACACACTGGGAAGATGCGCTTCTGGTCGCGCACGATGGCCTCTACCATCTGTGCAGCGGCAGCACCCGGAGCATACCATGCCGAAGTGCCCAGCAGGTTGACGATCTCGCCTCCGCCTTTCTTCGTACGGTCGATGATGGCGTCAAGCTTTTCCTTGGCCACGAGTTCGGTCACAGGGATGCCACCCACAGTGGTGTAGCGTGGCAGTGGCACCATCGTGTCGCCATGGCCGCCCATCAGCACGGCTTGGATATCCTTTGGCGAGCAGTTGAGCTCAGTGGCCAAGAAGGCGCGGTAGCGGGCAGTGTCGAGGATGCCGGCCATGCCGAACACCTTGCTGCTGTCCACCTTGGCGGCCAAGTAGGCGCAGTAGGTCATCACGTCAAGCGGATTGCTCACAATGATGATCTTGGCATCGGGCGAATACTTGATCACTTGCTCGGTCACCGAACGGACGATGCCCGCATTGGTAGCGATAAGGTCATCGCGGCTCATGCCAGGCTTGCGTGGCAGGCCCGAAGTGATCACCACTACCTCCGACCCTGCGGTCTTGCTGTAGTCGTTGGTAGAACCCACGGTGCGCGAGTCATAGAGGTTGATGGGGGCGGTCTGCCAGATGTCGAGCGCCTTGCCTTCGGCAAAGTTCTCTTTGATGTCGAGCAGCACGATCTCTGTGGCCAGCTCGCGATGTGCGATCACATCAGCACAGGTAGCACCTACGTTACCTGCTCCTACTACGGTAATTTTCATGGTATGATGATTTAAGTGGTTGTTTCTTGGAACGGGCGCAAAAGTATGAAAGCCCAAAGTTCCGCGCAGGCAGGTGAGCGGCAGTTATGAATGGTTTTCAACCGGGGGTTGTAGGAGGCGGTGACTACAATAAGTAAGTGTGCTGTTGCATGCGGTGGGGGCGCGTCAATGCTGCACCACCACCCTTAACGAACTGCTTACTTCCCCCTGCAACAGTTGCAGCACATAAAGCCCGTTGGGCAGACCCGATACATCTACCACCTCGCGCTGATTATTGCTATGTTGCTGCAACACCTCCTTTCCTGTCATATCCAGTAAGCTAATCTCCGCCTCTCCATGCCGTTGCCATGCTATGCTGATGAACTGATCAGCTGGGTTTGGCCACACATCTGCAACTACTTGGCTACCGTTAAGCTCATCCACTCCCACAAGACAATCTGGGTAAGCACACCCCACGCTATCAACCTTCAACAGCCATGCATCAGGACTATTGGTTTCTGAATTTCGGGCAACCCCACTGAGCAGAAAGCCACCGTCCTCGGTATGGAGGATTGAGTAGAACAAATCTGTATGCTCGTTCTTATTGTACTTGCGCTGCCAGAGTTCTTGACCCTCCATGTCTGTTTTAATCAACCAACCCGCGTTGCCCTCCCCATCTGTTGTTGTGAGACCTGTGGACACTACACTTCCATCGGAAAGTTCAACAGATGTGAAAAGGCTATTGCCATTCTGCATGGAATAGTTTTCTGTCCATATCATCGCTCCATTGGGTGCCACCTTGTACAACCTTCCATGCGAGTCTACTCCATCAGGCGAACCACCCCCAATTAGAAGATAATTCCCATCTGCCAATTGCATTATGCTTTGCCCTCCTTCTACCCCATCCCCTCCGTATGTTTCTTGCCATTGTTGATTGCCAAGGCTGTCGGTTTTTATCAGGTAGAAGTCTCGTTGGCCTTCACCGTAGCTATATGTCCACCCCAAGAGGAGGAAACCCCCATCGGAGATTTGGAGAAGTGAAATTCCAGCGTCATACTGCGAACCACCGTAAGTCTTTTCCCAAAGCTGCTCTCCATTGGCGTCAGTCCGAATCAGATAGACATCCCCATGTTCTGATGAGCCAGTACCCATCATCGCTTGCCCGACCATCGCAAAGCCATCATCTGTGGTTTGTACCACGCGTTGGGGAATCTCATACCTGTCAGGCATCCCGTAGATATGTTCCCAGATAACATCACCGTTGATTCCAAATTTCACCAGCCCGAAATCACATCGAACATCGGATGGCTGGGTCAGTACCCGAACCGATGTCAAACCAACAAACGTGGTGTCAGAAACAGTCAAAATGGTATGGCTTAGCCTATTGATTGTATCTGGCTGGGGCATGAACAACTCATCGGTTAGATTGCCTTCCTCATCAACACGAAACAGATAGGGCATATAATTTCCATTACTGTATGCCCATGAAAGGTACCCATCCTCCACTGACACCGTTCCGCCTTTACTGATGCCTTGTCCTGACGTGGTATCGCCATACAGTCCTTCAAAGTAAACCTGTCCATTGGTAGTTTGGGCAATGAACATGAGAAGGACAGGCAGTAGCTTGGCGTTCGTCATTGCTGGATACACACTAACTTTTGCGATGTTACGGTTCGTTCATCGGCCGTTACACGAAGTAAGTAGAATCCTTTGCAGGGGCCGAGATTTAACACTCGCGTACCTGTTTGGACTCCCGATGCCGATTCTGACAAAACCCTTCTCCCCGTCAGGTCGAACACTTCAAAGTGGATCTCTTTGGCCTCACAGACAAGTTCATACTGAACATTGAATGAGTTGCTGAACGGGTTGGGATAGACTTTCACCCGCTCCGATTCTACTATAATATTGTGGGTCGGTGAAAGCTCTTCTTCTCCAAGCCTTTCTGACGGTATCTCAAAGTCCTCAGGGATGCGCACCAGTGAAGTATCGTCCAGCAATGCCAATACTGCCTCGGCATATCCCTTCATCATGGTCTCGCCCTCGGCTAATCCCTCAATCAGCACTTTCTGCGTACTGTCCATGTGGAACCATGTGAGGGTGTCCTCTTTGAGGGTGATGGCCAGGTCA
>JBFYQB010000124.1:0-3293 GCA_041302955.1 Flavobacteriales bacterium | reverse complement strand
GCTCAGCAGCAGCTACCTCCTCTGGAGTAGGCTCGTTGCTACCGCATGAAGCGAAAAACAAAGTTGAAGTCAAAGTTGCAACTACGAAAAAGTTAACTTTTTTCATTTGAATGGATTGTTTGGTTAGGTTTAGATCCGAGCACAAATGTATATTGATTCTAATGGTTGAGCGAAAATGAAAATGCTGTTAAAGAAATTTATTCTCACTGATTTTCAGTGTGTTACAAAAATATTAAGAAATGAACAGGGATCACTTGAGGATTTGACCTCGAATCAGACATATCAGCATGGAACAAAATGAGCTTTCCGGAACTACTGTATCGCTCCTAACGCAATATTCACTGATGGATTGTTAGGCACGTCCTCAACCCAATCTTCAGATCTATCAACTTGACTTGGCATCTTGATAGGATTACCAAGATAATCTAATCGCTTTCCAGGCGAAATATGCGTCCTCCACAAATAGGATATTAAAGATGGTTGGTCGAGGACTGGATGGCAATTGGGTTTCACCTCACGCTCATGATATTCTGGATAAAGACTCCAATGCACATCAGGTCGCATGTGGTGAATAGCATGATACCCATTGTTGAATGTCAGTAGATTAAATAATCTTCCTGTGAAACTACGAGAGTGGTTGTAAGGATGTTCGTGGTCACAACCATCATGCTGCCAAAAATTTGTACCGAAAATAACCCATGTAGCATAGAAATTAGGCAGCATGAGCAATAGCAAAGTACGTTGCCAATCCAAAATGAGAAGAGCAATCTTAATACCGAAAACCACACTGACCTCCAAAGCATATTGCCTAGCCCATCTAGGCTTCACTTTACGCATTCGTTTGACAAAACGCTGTTCTGCAGCCATAATCTCGAACATAAGCAGGAAGAAGAAAAGCAATTGATTCAAAATGTTTGAACGGAATCGTGCTCGAGAGGTCCGAGCAGAATCCTTTGGCGTCTGAAGGTATTTATGATGACTTAGATTGTGACCGGGAACAAATCCACTTACCGGATGGCCATGCACCGCAGAAAGCAGAAGCTGAAATAGTCTATTGAGTGTCATCGAATGAAACAATGGCACATGAATCGTATTATGAATGATGGTCGCAATTATAAACTGCCAGAAACAATGAACAGTAATCATAACTAGAACCCAAGGCCAGCTTAGAATGGGATAAATAAGCCAACTGATGACAAGATAAAGTACATAACCCAAAACCGTAATCAGGGTTAGCACATCTGCTCGATACCGAAATATTCCTTGTTGTTCCATCACCGACAGTTAACTCGGCAATAATAATAAAGCGGTGCAAATGCTCAATTGCGACAAATCACGTAATTGCTTAAGAAATATTCACTTTTGGGATTCACTTCGCACTCAATGATTCTAAACCCTTTGCTACTGGCCATTTTCGTGTTGCTACCCTCGATAGCCATTGGACAGACATATTGGCAACAGCAGGTGGATCATGATATTCAAGTTTGGCTTGATGATGAATCACATCAACTTCACGCTTTTGAAACTGTCACGTACACCAATAACAGCCCAGACACTTTAACGGAAATCTGGTTCCATCTTTGGCCAAATGCTTACCAGCGTGGCACAGCACTCGACCACCAAATGAGACAAGATGGCAATCTATCTCTATATTACTCTAAGGCAGAAGACAGGGGTTTTATTGACAGTCTTGATTTTCGGGTTGAGGGCATAACAGTTGGTTCAAGTCTACATTCAGAATTTTCCGACATCATTCTGATTCAATTGAATCAATTGTTGCTGCCCGGAGGAACGATTAAGATAAGTACACCCTTCCGTGTGGACATTCCCACTGGCATATTTTCAAGACTGGGTCATATTGAACAAGCCTATCAAATAACCCAGTGGTATCCTAAACCTGCGGTATATGACCACAAGGGGTGGCATCCCATGCCCTATTTGGGACAAGGAGAATTCTACTCAGAATTCGGTACGTACGATGTACATATCACCTTGCCGAAAAACTATGTGGTAGGCGCAACAGGAGACTTGATCAATGGTGATGCCGAACTGGATTGGTTATTGGAGAAAGCGAAAAAGACCGCTGAAATCAAATTGTTTGACCTCAAAGACCTACAGTTCCCTAAATCTGACAAGGAAAACAAAACACTCCACTTCCATCAAGAGAATGTGCATGACTTCGCGTGGTTTGCCGATAAGCGATATCATGTCTTAAAGGGCGAGGTGGAAATGCCTGATTCAAAACGCAAGGTGACCACTTGGGCTATGTTCACCAACAATGAAGCTGATCTCTGGCAGAATTCGATCGAGTATCTGAACGATGCTACCAGGTTCTATTCGGAGAAAGTTGGGGGATATCCTTACAATCAGGTGACGGCTGTTGACGGTGTGCTGAGTGAAGGTGGTGGCATGGAATACCCCAATATCACAATCATAGGTGAGTCTGGAAATGCGAAGGCGTTAGAAGAAACAATAATGCACGAAGTGGGACACAATTGGTTCTACGGTATACTGGCCAGCAACGAACGAAAGCACCCTTGGATGGATGAAGGTATGAACAGCTTCATTGAGATTCGTTATATGCAATCCAAGTATCCCAGTTTGAAAATCCGTGATTCTTATATCGAAGGAAAATTACTTCATATGGCCATGCGCCTAATGGGAGTTTACAATCTGGAGCAAAGAGAATTAGGGCGTCTTTCCTACGGGATATCTGCAAGAAACAACACCGACCAACCGATGGAGCTTCCTGCCAAGGATTTCACTTCCATCAATTATGGAACCATTGTATATCAGAAATCAGCCACGGTACTTTCCTATTTACAATCATTTCTGGGCGAAGCGAAAATGGATACCGTAATGCACCATTACCTGAAACAATGGCGATTTAAACATCCATATCCTGAAGATTTCCGAAAAGTGGTGTTGGAAGTAACAGGAGATTCACTGTGTTGGTTTTTTGATGACCTGGTTAACACTGACAAGACGCTTGACTATTCCATATCCAATGCTCAAATCGTTGGTGATTCTCTAAAAATCAAGGTTCGCAATGTTGGGAAGGTTATCGCTCCATTTCCGATTGCTGTAATGCGAAATGATTCGATTCAAGACATCTATTGGTTCCCGGGTGCTGAAGGTTCATTCTGGGTGGTAGTCAAGTGCGATGCATGTGATAGGATCTTGATTGATGCCAACAACACAGTACCTGACATCAATATGAAGAATAACTCAATGCAGGTGATTGGTTTCGGAAAGGATATTAATCCAATGAAAGCCCATTTAGCAGCGTTTAT
>JBFYQB010000123.1:0-3144 GCA_041302955.1 Flavobacteriales bacterium | reverse complement strand
CCATAGGGCCTTTGATGTCCATAATCTCGGCCTCGATGTCCACAGGCAACTCGGTGACGAGCACCAACATCGGCTCGGTCTGCCGGAGTTTGCTGCTGTCGTTGTCGAACAGGAAGTTGATGGGCGGAATGACCATGAACCCTGTGTCGAAACTGGTCAGGGTAAGTCGCTGATGGATGGTAAGGTCTCCATTCTCCTTGCGCACGGTGTCGAGAACGGAGGCTTCCACTACTTCTATGGTGCCTGTGAGTGTATCGGTAAACTGCGGCCATGCCACGATTCCAGTGGCGGGCATGTCGGCCCAGAGGTCTACATGAAATTGGTCACCTATGAGCAGTTGGGTGCTGTCGATGGTGCTGCGAATGGTTTGGGCGGAGGCCGAAACCGAACACAAGAGCAGAACTCCCAATACGGCACCTTTAAACTTTGAACCTAAATCCTTGAACCTCATCATTTGCCTCTTCTCTTGAAAAGATTCATCAGCGGTTTCACATAACTGCCATCGGTTCGCACTTCGGCCATGTCCACACCACTTTTGCGGAAGATATCGCGCATCTCGGCATCGGTCCGCAGGGATTCGGCCTTGAGGCGGGTGCGTACCTGTGGATTGGAGGTGTTCAGCCATACCATTTCGCCTGTTTCGGCATCAGTGAGTGGCAACAGGCCCACATTGGGAATCTCAGCTTCCAACACATCATGCACACGGATGGCGACCATGTCGTGCTTGCGGCTGGCGATCTTGAGCGGGTCGCTGTAGCCCTTGTCCATAAAATCGGACAGCAGAAAGGCGATGCTCCGCTTCTTCACCGCATTGGTCAAATAGCGCAAGGCACCACCGATGTCCGTGCCTTTGCTCTCTGGAGTGAAGTCTATCAGCTCACGGATGATGCGCAGGGTGTGACTCTTACCTTTCTTGGGCGGAATGAATTTCTCGATGCGGTCGCTGAAAAAGATGACACCCACCTTGTCGTTGTTCTGCAAGGCACTGAAGGAGATGACCGCGCATATCTCGGTCATCATCTGGCGTTTCATCATCTGGCGTGAGCCGAAATCGCCCGAACCGCTCACATCCACCAACATCATAACCGTCAGTTCGCGTTCCTCTTCAAACACCTTGACGAACGGATTGCCCGTGCGGGCCGTCACGTTCCAATCGATGCTGCGCACATCATCGCCCATCTGGTATTCGCGCACCTCCGAGAACGCCATGCCACGGCCCTTGAACGCAGAGTGATACTGCCCCGAAAAGACCTGATTGCTCAGGCCTCGGGTCTTGATCTCAATCTTGCGGACTTTCTTTAGGAGTTCTGTGGTTTCCATGGCCTTTGGCTAATGGCTAACAGCTAATAGCGAACGGCTTTTTCAAGGTACTTCAACCGTATTGAGAATATCAGCGATGATCTCCTCACTGGTCACGTTCTCGGCTTCCGCTTCATACGTCAGGCCGATGCGGTGGCGCAGCACATCGTTGCACACAGCACGGACATCCTCTGGGATCACATAGCCTCTACGTTTGATGAAAGCATAAGCCTTGGCAGCCTTCGCCAGACTGATGCTGGCCCGTGGCGAACCACCGAAACTGATGAGATCCTTGAGCTTGGCAAGGCCGCTCTCAGCAGGGTAACGACTGGCAAAAACGATATCAACGATATACTTCTCGATCTTCTCATCCATATATACCTGCTGCACCACCTCGCGGGCACGGATGATGTCCTCTGGTGACATGATGGCATTGGCCGTTGGGAATGTACCTCCCAAGTTCTGACGGATGATTTTGGTCTCCTCCTCCTTCTTAGGATAGGAAATGACCACCTTGAGCATGAACCGGTCCACCTGCGCCTCTGGTAGCGGGTAGGTTCCCTCCTGCTCCACCGGGTTCTGCGTGGCCATCACAAGGAAAGGCTCTTGCAGTTTGAAGGTGGTGTCGCCAATGGTCACCTGCTTCTCCTGCATGGCCTCGAGCAGTGCGCTCTGCACCTTGGCCGGGGCGCGGTTTATCTCATCGGCAAGGATGAAGTTGGAGAACAACGGCCCTTTGCGCACCACAAAGTCGCCTGTCTTCTGGTTGTAGATCATGGTGCCCACAAGGTCGGCAGGCAGCAGGTCGGGCGTGAACTGAATGCGGCTGAAACCAGCGTTGATGCACGAGGCCAGCGTATTGATGGCAAGGGTCTTGGCCAATCCGGGCACACCTTCCAGTAGGATGTGGCCCTTGGAGAGCAGCCCGATGAGCAGGCTATCCACCATGTGATGCTGCCCCACGATCACCTTTTCCATCTCCATGGAAAGCAGTTGCACAAACGAGCTTTCGCGCTCGATCATCTCATTGATCTGTTTGATGTCGGTCATAGGATACAGTTCAAAGTTTAATGTTCAAAGGTTGTAGTTCGAAACGGAAGCCAGAAATGAAAGAACAGCGAAAGCGGGCTGTGTACATTTCTACCATGACCTTACCGATTCGGGTCGCGAAGTTACATCTGTGGTTTTAGAATGCTGATGGCCGATAAATCGCATAGTTGTTAAAATCTGTTAACCAACCCAGACAAAGGCCACAAAGCCTTCTATCCCAATGATAAAACCATGAGTATTCTTGACAAAATCACGAGTGTTATCGACTAAATCACGAGTGTTTTTGACTAATTCACGAGTGTTCTTGACTATTACACGAGTGTTCTTGACTAATTCACAAGTGTTCTTGACTAATTCACGAGTGTTTTTGACTAATACACAAGTGTTTTTGACTAAATCACGAGTGTTCTTGACTAATTCACGAGTGTTCTTGATGAAAACATCGTTGTTTTTGCCAAGTTCATAGGTATTTCAGACGAAAGCATGACATGACTTTACCGCAATGATGCTGTTTTACGCGAAAACAGCCGTGTGAAGGTTGGATGGCTATTTTTGCCGCGCAACAAAAAAGCATCAATGGCAACAACTTCAGACATTAAAGTAGGCTCTATCATCCGCCACAATGGCGACCTGTGCATGGTGAGCGAAAAACAACACACCATGCCGGGCAAGGGTGGCGCTTTTTATCAGGTGAAGATGAAATCCATCTCTTCGGGCCGCAACTACGAGCACCGCTATCGCTCTGGCGAATCGGTTGATATTGCCCGTGTTCAGTATAATGAGCTGCAATACCTC
>JBFYQB010000122.1:0-3024 GCA_041302955.1 Flavobacteriales bacterium | reverse complement strand
CGCCACGTATTGAGCAATTCCTTCGGGTTCGGAGGCAATTGCTCGTCTCTCATCTTTTCTAAGGTCTGAGCCATGTTCATCAAAGACCTCACCTGCATATCGCCACAGCGCACCTTTGAGGGCGACCTGTTTCAAGACGGGCCGATCGTTCATTCCGGTTCGCAGTATTGGGCCGAGGAACCGAGCTATGCAGGCGTGATCCCCAACGGATTGCTGCGCAGAATGGGCAAGTCTGTGCGCTTGGCAACGGGTGCGGCCATGCCATTGCTCGCCAAATGGCCCGTGGACGGCATCATCATCGGCACAACAGATGGCGGCATGGAGGACTGCCATCGTTTCCTCAACCAGATCATCGAATACAACGAAGGCACGCTTACGCCCACGGGTTTCGTTCAGGGCAGTCCGAGTGCGGTGGCGGGTGGACTGGCACTGATGGCCAAGAACTCAGGCTACAATAACACCCACGCCAACAAAGGTCTTTCGTTCGAGAACGGGCTGATGGATGCGTGGCTACTGTTCAAGGAAGGGGCGGCCACAGCACTTCTGGTCGGCAACGTGGAGGAGATATCGCCCGCGCAGTACCGTATCGAAACGCTGGCAGGATACATAAAGAAGGATGAGGTGACGGCCGATGTGCTCTATGCCTCGCAGACGGCCGGAGCGGTGAACGGTGAGGGTGCGGCCATGTTCGTGCTCAGCACCTCCGCAGAAGGCGCCTTGGCCCGCATAGTCGACCACGACATGATCTCGTTCCCAACTCCGAACGATCTGGTCACCAAAGCCATGACATTATTGGAGCGGAACGGCCTCACCGCAGCCGATGTGGATGCTGTGATGCTCGGCCTTTCGGGCGATGCCAACTCCGACCATTGGTACCATGAGTTTGCCGACCTGTCGTTTCCGAATGCGGGCCGCATCTCCTTCAAGAATCTATTTGGAGAATCGCCCTCTGCCAGTGCCTTTGCCACGTGGTATGCTGCCCATCTACTTAATGGAAAAGAGGCTGCGGCCATGACGGTGCTGAAGCCAGCTTCCCGCCCGCTGCGCACCATCCTCATCTACAATCATTATCAGGGCAAGCAGCACGGGTTTGTGCTGATGCAAGCGGTATGATCACCCGATGATCCGTATATCCTTCACCTGCAATTGCAGCGACACGCGGTCTTTCCAGTGGTTCTCTTCGATGGAATAGACCATTTCGAACGAGGTGGACTCTGAAAGCTCGCGGTACATGTCGCCCATCTTGAAGGCGATGCAGGCAAAGGGATAGCTCCCCTTGCCCGGTTGATAGGCCTTGAAGCGCAAGTGCGCCCTGTCGTTGCCCACCAATGCCACATCGGTGGCGCGCAGACCTCGGGAAACGAACACCGGACTCATATTGCCCGGCCCGAACGGGGCGAACTGCTTGAGCAGATTGACGAACGGCTGGCCGATGCGCTCCAGGTCGATCTCGGCATCGATGTGCAGCGTGGGAATGGTCATCTCATCGGTGATGCGGGCTGCGGCAATGGCCTCGAACCGGGTTCGGAATTCCTCCACATGCTCCACTTTGAGCGTCAGCCCTGCAGCATGGGTGTGGCCCCCGAACTTGTCCAAGAGGTCGCTGCATTCGCTGATGGCCTCGTGCACATCGAACCCGTCAATGGAGCGGGCCGAGCCTGTGGCCCATCCATCGGCCTGTGTGAGCACGATGGTGGGTTTGTAATAATGGTCGATGAGGCGCGAGGCCACGATGCCCACCACGCCCTTGTGCCAGTTGTCGGCATAGACCACCGTGCTGCGGCTCGAAGCATAGAAGCTGTCACTGGCAATGATGCCCAATGCGTCCACCGTCACCTCCTTGTCCAGCTCCCTGCGGGTGGTGTTGAAGGCCGCTATCTCGGCTGCGAAGTCGGAGGCCTCCTGCGCCTTGTCCGACAGCAGCAATTCAACGGCCTTGCGGCCAGAAGCGATGCGCCCAGCGGCATTGATGCGCGGCCCGATGATGAACACCGCATCGCTGATGGACAGCTCGCGGTTCACCTTGGCATTCTCCAGCAATGTCCGTATGCCGGTGCATGGCGCGGTGTTGAGGCGTTGCATCCCAAAGGCGGCCAGCACCCTGTTCTCGCCCGTCACGGGGACGATGTCGGCAGCGATGCTGACGGCCAGAAGGTCGAGGCGGGAAAAGAGGTCGTCCATGTCCAGCCCGCCTTTGATGCACATGGCCTGCATGAACTTGAACCCGACCCCGCAGCCGCACAGTTCCTTGTAGGGATAGGGGCAGTCAGGGCGTTTCGGGTCGAGCACCGCCACGGCAGCAGGCAATGCTTCGCCCGGAAGGTGGTGGTCGCAGATGATCATGTCCACGCCCCTCGCGTTGGCATGGTCCACCTTGTCCATCGAACGGATGCCGCAGTCGAGGGTGATGATGAGCGAAAACCCGTTGTCGGCCGCAAAGTCGATGCCCTTGGTGCTCACCCCATAGCCCTCGCCATAGCGGTCGGGAATGTAGAAGTCCAAGTTGCCCAGGTCTTTCAAAAAGCCATAGACCAAGGCCACGGCCGTGGTGCCGTCCACATCATAGTCGCCATAGACGAGCACCTTCTCGCCATCGCCAAGGGCGCGCATCAGGCGGTCAACGGCCTTGTCCATGTCCTTCATCAGGAAGGGGTCGTGGAGGTGATCGAGCGATGGGCGGAAGAAATCCCTTGCCGCCTCAAAGTCTGTGATGCCGCGTGTCACCAACATGCGGGCCACATCCTCGCGCACCTTCAACTGCTCGGCCAACCGCGATACGGTTGCCGTGTCGGTCACTTCGCGAACCTTCCATTTGTGGTGCAGCATGATGCTTCGGGTGACAAAAAAGCCCCACCCATGGGTGAGGCCCTTATGTGCTATGCGGTGTGCTCAGATGGTCATGATGTCCACCTCCTTGTCGGCCAGCAGGGTGTCCACCTTGGCGCTGTAGGTGGTGGTATAGTCCTGCACCTCGGCCTCCGCCACCTTGGCGATGTCCTCGCTCAGGCCATCGTTCTTCAGGCC
>JBFYQB010000121.1:0-5298 GCA_041302955.1 Flavobacteriales bacterium | reverse complement strand
TCTGGTCGGCCACCATGCTGAAGGATGGCGATGATAGGCTTGTGATATCCACCTCGTAGATGTCCCGACCGTTGAAATCGCTGGCCCAAAGACGGTCAGTACCGTTGGTTGCCAAGCCATTAAGAAACTGGGCTCCCACTATGTTCAGATTCATCACTTCGGTGGCAGTTGTCAGGTCATAGCCCTTGATGCGCGTTCCGCTGATCGCAAATAGGGTGTTTCCTGCTATTTCCATCCCATAATCTGCAGTGAGTCCTGAACCGAAATACGACAGGGCGCCATTGGGCGCAATGGAAACTATCGAGGTGCCATCGGACGAGGCCAGATAACGGTCATTGACCGGATCATACTCTACGCTTTCCACGTTAGACAGGCTTTGGGACCGTGCCACATTGGAATAAACAATTGTCAGAAAAGCAAACGTAACGGCAGCGAAGTTTCTCATGGGCATATCACTTGGTAAGACTGCGCGAATGTATCTGTTTGGCGCAGCTGATCTATCCTGTCAGAAGTAATTGACTGTATGCAACTAAGTCAAGCAGACTTTGCCTGGCTTTCTTTCCATTTTGCAATTGCCAGTTCGGCTGCTTGCCTCCCCTCTTCAATTATCTCTTTGGCACGATAAAACTCTAAAGTAGCGCTTACGCTGCGCGGCACTTTGACAACAATATCCGGGCTATGGATCTGAATACTCTGCGAACACATGCGGTCTTGCATGAAGTCAAAGGTCTTGCTGATAAGCCCCACATACCCCAAGGTGTTCTGTTGAGCCTCTGAAGTAGACTTTTTCATGTTGAGCCAACCACGCATATAGTTGCTCATTCGGCTCATGTATGCATCAGGCTCTTCGTCCACTTTAGGGATATTCGACCGGTCCACATCTTTGATCAATGGATCTTCCGCATTGATGTTCACTGCCACCAAAAGTTCGTTTGTATTAGGCAGCAGTGGCTCAATAGGCAGTGGATTGAGCACTCCCCCATCAACGAGTATCCTGCCATTCAGTTTGTAAGGTGTAACAAACGTGGGTATGGCAGAGGATGCTCTTATCACCTCATACAGATCACCTTTCTGAAGCCACACTTCTTCTTTTGACAAGAGATCGATAGCCACTGCGGTATACATCTTATCGAAATCCTCAATTCGGATCTCGCCAAGCAGAGCCTTTAGCGTTTCCATCACCTTCTGCCCCTTTACCATGCCCTGACCACTGAAGGTGAAATCCATGAGTCGGAAAGTTTCCAGCTTATTGAGCGTGAGGGCCCAATCTCTGAAATCATTCATTCGGCCTGCACAGTGAATACCACCGACAAGCGCACCCATGGAAGAACCTGAAACATTTCTTATTTCGAACCCTTCACGTTCAAGCACTTCAATGACGCCAATGTGGGCGAACCCACGTGCACCACCGCTACCAAGCGCGAGTGACACCGTTCTTCCTTTACCGTTCATTTTTCAAATATCCTAATATCCAGCTGGCCGAGAGCGTGGCCAATCCTCCAGCTAATCCACCAACCAGACCCGTTACAATGATCAAGACCACTCCGAATCGCGGCAACTTTAATAGTTCCAAAACTCGATGCGCCAGCACAGAATCGTTATGATGATCTATGTAAGCTGCAATTATCATCCAAGGAATGGCTATTCCGTAAAACCCTGAAAAAAAACCGAGTCGGTCGCCTTTGCCAAATGACAATTCTATAAGGAAGGCCGCTATCACTGCCGTCCACCACCATGGCAGTACCAACTGAACTGCAATTGAAACAATTGCAATAACAATGATCCGCATTACGAGATTCAACCTTGGCATATTTCAGTCGGCTTTAGAAGATCGGATCGTTAACACTTGCCATTTACCAGATTCCAGATCATCCGTTTTCAAACGATGTAATGGATGATACTCCCCTTTCATCCATGGCATGAGAGACAGCATGTACCCACTATTTCCCGGATTGCCACTTTGACCTCCCGGCAATACACCAAAGCCGCGAGGGCCATCAGGATGCATCTCAACTACCATACGCCAAGAAGGGCCGTGCGAGGATGTTATTGCATTGGGCGCATGCTTACTACCTCCGATAAAAAGCGAGGGTGAACTAAGGGCCTCCAAGCGCATAAGATGTTCAACCCGCGTGCCTTTATAATGCCCCCAATGCGGCTTGTCAAAATGGTAGGTGATGATATCACTCAATTTCATGGCAGTCCAATAAAAAGCATCATACATGAGATCACGGGCGTTCTCCTTTTTGTCTGGAGTGAATCGATGATCGAACACATCTGCATCTTGATGATTTTTCAACAGATCGATGGTCACCATGGCATTCGGATACACATACCGTGAATCGCGTAGGTCGATATGCGCCTTGCCGGTCTTCCCGAACTCTTCCCAAGAATAACGGTAATATTCCGCTTGATCCCATTTGGGGTCATTGAGCTCATCCCAAAGCAGGCTGTTGAACTCATCCCACCAGACCTCAAACACGGTCGGCCCGATAATGCCCCGTTCGTTGGAATAATCCCACGTCAACAAGGTGTATACAGCCATCATTTCAGACCGTTTATTCTGAAAATCATTGGTATCCAATAATGACAACATTATTGGCAACGCCTCCTTGGCCAGTAAATTGAAATTACTGTTCTGAAGAGCCATCATGCTTTCAACAGTCGCAGTTGAATCTTTGCGTAGATGATCGTTAATTGTTCTATTTCTGAACTCCTCAAAAACTCCCGTATAATAATAGGGGTATGAACTATCCGTGGGCGCCTGATTTGCAGAACTGACAAAACCGCGACTTGGATTGACCATGTGTGGATTGTGTACCTGCGGAATCTTGGCAGTTACATCCAGCGATGGGTCCGCCCCATCAAGAATAAACCTTCCATGGTCTTTTGGCCTGTCCAAGAAATCGCCCTGTTGCCAGATGGCAATGGTATCTGCAATGTCTGCATAGACAAAGTTCTGACCAGGGCAGGCAAAATATCTTATTGCGCGTTCGTAGTCGTTATATCCATAGGCACGATTGAGACCATAGAATGCTTTCAGCTCATTACTAGGTTCATGAGCAGCCCAACGTAATGCAAGGTATTTACCCGTACTGTCGTTCTGATAAGCCACTGGTCCATAATGCGTGTAGATAACCGTGTCAATAACAGACTTTTCGCCTCTGACCTTCACCTCTTCTAGGCGCGTTGTGGTCTGTTTCCATAGCTCCCCATATTTATAGCTCTTATGCTCCGCATCCTTAAAATTCAGGGCGAAATAATCTTTAACGTCACGTCCAGCGTTGGTCACTCCCCACGCAATCCTATCATTGAAACCGATCACAATACCCGGTGCACCGGGCAAGGACACTCCATAGCAGTTAATGCCCGGAGCATGTAATTGAACCTCATACCAGATAGATGGCAATCCTAATTTTAAATGCGGATCATTGCAAAGAATGGCGTTGCCATTAGCCGTCCTGTTACCCGAAACAGCCCAATTATTACTTCCTACATAGGAAGGCTGCGGATCGATGGTATTCCAAGACCCTCCATTCAGATAGGCCTGTACTGATGGGTCGGCAGATACATCAACCTTGAACCCCGGCACTATGGGGTCTTCCAATCGATTCTGCTCCGGATACAATTGACCAAAAAGCACAGGACCCAATAATTTCAGCAATTCAGTATTTGCCATATCCCGCTCAGAACCAGTAAGCATCTTGGCCATGTATTTCATCAATAAGGCACACTTCAATGGGGTCCAACTCTCTGGGCGATAGTCGAGAAGTTTATACTCCAATGGCAATTTGCGTTCGTCCATTGATGCGATGTATGCATTCACCCCTCCAACGTATGCTTCAATGACGCTGCGGCTTACACTATCTTTCCAGACCAACTCCAAAGACCTTTCTGCAGCCCAGACCATACCTATCCGTCTTTGCTCAAGATCGAATTCAGTAGTCCGTTGACCAATGATCTCAGAAAGTCTACCCGCAGCTGCATGAGTCTGAAACTCCATTTGCCAAAGGCGATCCCGAGCGGTCAAAAAACCCTGCATGAAGTACAGGTCGTGGTCATCTTGAGCGAAAATGTGTGGCACATCACGCTCGTCAATTACCAACCGCACATCGTTGTTTAGTCCCGATAGTTTGGCAATATCCAAGGTGTCATCCAACGCATTCTGCCAAACACCTCGATATGGGTCCAAGAATTTGCCGATAGGTGGCATTTGCCCCACCTTCTCATTCAGGCCAATTGTAACCGTAAAGGCAAGAAGGAAACCACAAATGGGCTTAAGAATTCGCATATTGGCATGGCTGTTGCTAAAGCGCGGCAAGTTACTCGATCTGAAATTCAAGGAGTTGAACGATTACCATGAACTTTGAACGGGTGAATTGACAATTATACGTAACCCGTTTTGCGAAGCTACGTTTATCACGCACTTCACTTCATGTGAAAACACCTACCTAATGATGCAAATCATCTTCAGCAGACCATCAGTTCTGATCGGTCTGTTTCTCTTGGAAACAGTGGCTCTCATGGCACAACCCGTGCCTCCGGTCGAAAGCAACATTCCTTTCTTATCCACTTTCGGCAAAATGGCTGGGAAGCAGTTCGGAGATGACGACTTCTCTCAGACTTTCTTTTTCTCTGTTCCTGCCTCTGACAACTCGCCTATATACATCAGAGTTTTTGACCCTAACATTGGTGGCGAGCATGATGAAATTTCCGGGACATCAGACACCAAGACCAAGTTCAGTGTTTACGGTGGCAAGGAAGCTTATTCCAGCAAGGATGCCAGACAGACTGACCCTTTGGGAAATTATAAAAGTGGTACGTTATTGGACGCAAGAACTTTTGATGGCACAGAGAAATACGATAATGTATGGTACACCTTTGGCCCTTTCGACCCCAAACAAGGTGAGTTCATTCCTGAATTCAATTCATACATATTCAAAGTGATAGCTGACGGAATAGAGGGTAATGATGGGAATCTTTATCGCTACTTTTTTAGCAGAAGTGCAACGGTCAATATTGCCATTGAGGGTGCAAATGCATTCAGCTATGAATGGACATTCAGGATGCCTTCGGAATCAACGGCCATTTGCCATTTGTATCCTTACGTGACCAATGATGTGGTCTCGGTTCAGCAATACAATTTCGACTGGGATGATGATGGCATCATTAAGTTGGTATCGTTTGAGAAAAAGGGAGAATGGGTGAAAATGAGTAATGAGAGTGATTGGGCCACAAGCAAACACGAGATAGGGCCCAAAGAACGAAACAGCTCACTTGATCTACAATTTGTAAAGA
>JBFYQB010000120.1:0-3885 GCA_041302955.1 Flavobacteriales bacterium | reverse complement strand
CCATCGCACATTTCACGGCAGTTGTCACGGTCTATCAGACCGTCAGCGACCCCATGATGATGAATCCGGGCATGATGCCCTATCGCGAAGTGCCGGTGCAGGAATTGCGGCAGTTCATCCTCGACATGCGCACGGGGCAGGTGTCGCCCTATACCATTGAGAACACGTTGGCCCTTATGCCCGCTGACCGCGACCTTGTGGACGAATTCCTGAAACAGAAGAAGAAGCAGCAACAGGAAGGGCTTCTGTTGCTTATCAGGAAGTTCAACGACCGCTATCCGGTGTATTTCCCTGAGTGAGCCTCACTAATCCGTGCCGTAGTCCAAGCGCATGGTGATGCTGGCGGTCTTGTGCTTGTCGGTAGTATTGTAGGCACCGCCCCAAGAGTATTCCTCGGTGCTGTTCTGCCCTGTGATCTGAAAGACGCCCATCTTGGCAGTGATCAGATCGCCCAGATCCCCGCCCGAATTCTCGGCAATACTCTTAGCGCGAACATATCCGTCCTCTGTGGCCTTGGCGATCATCTCGATCTTCAGGTCGGCCAGCCCAGTGTAGTAGTAGCGTGGGGCATCGGAATAGAAGGTCACGCCCTTGTTCAGCAGTTCGGTGATGGAGCGTGAAAGTTCCTCCACGGTCTTCACGTCCTTTGACTCTATCTGAATGGACTGCACGAGCTGATAGGCTTCGAACTCGGCACCCACATATTCACCATTGTTGTAAAGCGGGCGGGTCTTCTCGATGGTCTCCACTGCGCTGAATACGATCTGTGGGTCGGGAATGCCCTTGGAGCGCAGATACTCGCGGGTCACCTGCTTGTCCTTCTCCAGATTGGCATAGGCCTGTTGGAGTTCCTTGCTCTCCCGTGTGAACCGGCCCGACCACACGATAAGGTCGGACGTGAAATCCTTGGTGCCCATGCCTGTCACGCTGATGGTGCCCTCGGCACGCTTGCTATCACGATAGGCCTTGCCAAGTACGATGCTGGCAATGACAATAGCGAGGGAAAAGAAAATGGCGGTGGTGTTCTTCATGGCGACCTGTGTTTGAGGCACCGAAAGTAGTGCAGCGCAACGCATCAAGGTGAGTTCGATATCACACAGAGACACAGAGAAAGGATAAAAAAGAACTGCAAGACCTATATCCAAGAACAGAAGGTCTCGACCCCCTCTGTCCTGCTATGTTAAATCTCTTTTTTGTTGATAATTGCTTGCCCACCCCAACCATTCAAAGGGGTATTGGTCCATTTTTATGATTTTAATTTGAGGTCGGTTAAAAATATTGGGGATGTCAAAGAAATTACGCGCTATTTATGCCAGATTGAGTCTTGCCGTATTGATCATTGTCTGTGGTCTGGCGGTGTTCTATCCGACTGTTCATCTGGAGGCCACTGCACCCTTTGATTCAGGCAACCTGGCGTGGATGATCTCCGCTGCGGGTCTCGTGCTGCTCATGACCCCGGGACTGTCCTATTTCTATGGCGGCATGGTGTCCAGCAAGAACATCATCTCCACCATGTTGCAGAGTTTCGTGGCACTCAGCGTAATCACCATCCTGTGGTATGTGGTGGGGTTCAGCCTCAGTTTTGGTGACAGCCTTGGCGGTTTCATCGGCAATCCGTTCTCCTATTTCATGTTCGACAATGTGGGCACTGCGCCCCATGCCAGCATAGGGGTCACAGTGCCGTTCATCCTCTTTGCCGCGTTCCAATTGAAGTTTGCCATCATCACCCCTGCGCTCATCACCGGGGCCTTTGCCGAGCGGGTCAAGTTCTGGGGCTATCTGCTCTTCATGGTACTTTTCTGCATCTTCATCTACTGCCCGTTGGCGCATTGGACGTGGCATCCCGAAGGCTTTCTCTTCAAATGGGGCGTGCTCGACTTCGCGGGCGGAACAGTGGTCCACATCTCCGCAGGTATGGCCGCATTGGCGGGTGCCATGTTCTTTGGCCGCAGGAAGGTACATGTGGAGCAGGGCCATGCCTCCACGCCTGTCAACATCCCGTATGTGCTGCTCGGCACCGGGCTGCTATGGTTCGGGTGGTTCGGGTTTAATGCCGGTTCGGCCTTGGCTGCCGACACGCTGGCCGTCACCGCGTTCGTCAACACCAATCTGGCCTCGGCCTCGGCCATGCTGGCGTGGCTGCTATTCGATGCCGCACAAGGGCGCAAGCCCTCCGCCTTGGGTGGATGCATCGGTGCGGTGGTCGGTCTGGTGGCCATCACTCCGGCCGCTGGGTTTGTCGATTTCGGGGCCAGCGTGGCCATCGGGGTCATTGCCAGTATCATCAGCAACGTGGCCGTTCACATCAAGTCAAGATCGACCTTGGACGACACCCTTGACGTCTTTCCTTGCCATGGCATAGGCGGCATTGTGGGCATGATCGCCACGGCCATCTTCGCCAAGAATGGCGGGCTGATAACGGGCGAGACCGACCTGCTGGTGAAACATCTCCTGGCCCTGATGCTCGTTTGCGGGTTCACCTTCGTGGGTTCCTACCTGCTTTATGTGCTCACCAACGCCATCATTCCACTGCGCGTTAGCGAACGGCAGGAGGAGGAAGGACTCGACATTAGCCAGCACGATGAGCGCTATACCTTGGCGCTGAAGGATTGAAGGCGGGCGCTTTCAAATTGAATCCATCCATTCTTTGATTCCCACAAAATGGTCCTTGGCGGCATCCTTGTGGGTCAGAATGTTGATATGGTCGTAATCGTGCTTGTTGCCAGAGGCCTTCCCAACCATACGGAATACACCATTCACACTATTGGCCTCTTTCAGCAGGTTCTCGCAATCCACTGGATGTCCCAGCACCTTGTCGGCCACACCCGTTAGGGAAAGAACAGGCGGAACAGTCAGCTTTTTAAATGCTGCTCCATAGTCGAAGCCATCGTTGGGATCGGTCCATGTTTCGTTGTCCAACCAGTAATTGGTTTCGTTGAAAATGCGCTTGGTCTCGTTGTCAGCACCCATTTTCAGTTTCACAGCATTGAGAAAACCATCCTTCTTAATGCCGATCGGAGCCATGATGCGCCATCCGAAATTGAGCTTCACAATGCGCTCCATGTTCCACACCGTCACCCTGCGCTTCACCCCAAAGAGGACGAACCCTTTCACATGGGCCATCTGCGGATAGCGGGCATAGGAGGCCAACGCAAGATTGCCGCCCCACGAATGCGCCCCGATCCATAGCGCAGCAGTCCCTTTCTCGCGCTTCACATGGTCGATGAGGAACGGGATGTCCGTGTTCACCATGTCCATCTGCCCAAAGTCCGAAGTACGGCTGATGGCAGGAGTGCTTTTGCCACGTCCGCGCAGGTCGGGCACGAACACATCATAGCCTTGGTCGGCCAACCATGGGCCGAAACCCTTGCCGTTTTCGGCATAGAAGATGCGTCCGTTCTCAATGGAACCATGGATCAGCAGCACCGCAGGCGCGGCTTTGTCGTTGTACCACCGCTTCACATGCAGGGTATCCGTTCCGTTCAATTTCAAGAAAACACTCTCGCTCTGCGCCATGCCGCGAAAATAGCACTGCTTCCAAGGTCGGTGGCGGAACTCCGAAATCGATACGTTACTTTAGCCATTCCTTTGAAAACTGTGAAGCATAGCGTCATCATCGGTAACGGCATCAGCGGCATCACGGCCGCGCGCCACATCCGCAAGCGCAGCAACCACCGCATCACGGTCATCTCCTCCGAGACCGCCCATTTTTTCTCCCGCACCGCCCTCATGTACATCTACATGGGCCACATGAAGTTCGAACATACCAAGCCCTATGAAGACGGTTTCTGGGTCAAGAACCGTATCGACCTGAAGCAGGCGCATGTTGCCACCATTGACTTCCCTGCCAAGGAGCTTCATTTCTCCGATGGCGGAAAGATGGCC
>JBFYQB010000119.1:0-2547 GCA_041302955.1 Flavobacteriales bacterium | reverse complement strand
GTCATCAATGGTCTCCGGGTCGAGGGTTGGCACTGCCTTCACCAGATGCCGGATGACCTCAGCCGCCAGATCGTCCGGACGCGTGAATCTGAAAATGCCACGGGGCGCTTTGCCCACTGCGGTACGGTAACCTGCTATGATGTATGCGTTCATTAGAAAAGAGTTAAATGTTTAAGGTTCAATGTTCAATGAGGGTCAGCAGTATAGCTGTCGTCTATGGTCTGCAGACTATTTTTTCGGTATCGTTATCGTTTGGCTTTTCTCATTCTCCTGTTTCTTCAATTCCTCCAGAGAGACTCCATTCTTGGCAACAAGCACACCGAGCTTGTAGGTGTAGGTGTATTTGATCTTCCCCTTCGAATCATAGAATTTCCAATCACCATCCTTCTTGCCTTTGACGTAGTTGCCCTCCGAGCTGATCTCGCCAGTGGTATGGTAGTAATTGACCCAATAGCCATCGCGCTTGTTGTAGTCATAATCACCCTCCGTCTTGAGCGCCCCGGTGTAGAAGAACTTCTTGTATCCCCCATGAAGCCTGCCATCGAAGTACTCGGCCTGCTCCATGATGGTTCCGCTGTGCGGATAATACCGTGTGGACAGGCCATGCTTCTTGTCGTTGAGATAATTGATTTCGGCAATAAGCACGCGCGATGCAGAATAGAGTTGCCAAACACCCTGCTTTCGGTCATACTGGTCCTTGTCGTTCCTGTGATTGTTCTTGGACGGAGCGTATTTTGGACGCTCTGATGTCTGCCCAATGAGCAATACAGGTAGGTGGATGAACAATATGAACAGAGCATAAAGGGCTGATCTTTTCTGCATGGGCCTTACCTTATCGGTAAAGGACAGCTTTTAATTGCGAAGTGGACGGCCTGAAGTGATGAGGCTCTGCATCCGCTCCATGGACTTGCGTGTCATGGCAAGTTTGAGGAATGCTTTGCGCTCCAGATCCAACAGATAACGCTCCGAAACCTGCGTGGCCTCCGAAAGGTCGCCACCGGCCATCACGTAACCGAACTCTTCAGAAATGATGCGGTCGTGCTCGGAGATGAACTTGCCAGCCTCCATGCTGCGTGCACCTGCCACGAAGATGCCAAGACCTTTCTTGCCGAGAACAAGGATGTCCTTGCGCTCCACAGCGGGCGTGTAGCCGGCCTCGTGCATTTCGAGCACTGCGCTCTTCGCACGGCCTATTCTGCGCTCGCCATTCACACATACTTCATCAATTCCCTTGCGGAGAATACCAAGATCGAACGCCTCTGCTGCGCTGGTGGCCACTTTCGCCATACCTACAGTAAGGAAACGCTCGCGCAATGCTGGCAATTGGAGGTTGCCCTCTTGAAAATCGTCTGATGCACGGAGCGCCATCTCTTTCGAACCGCAACCTGCTGGGATCACTCCCGCACCGAATTCCACAAGTCCGATGTAGGTCTCAGCCGCAGCGATCACCTTATCTGAGTGCAGGCATATCTCGCAACCACCGCCCAAGGTCATGCCGTGTGGGGCACTGACCACTGGAATGGATGATGTACGGATGCGCATCACCGTGTTCTGGAATTGGCGCACGGCCACATCCAGCTCATCTATCTCCTGATTGGCGGCCAACATGAAGATCATGCCCAAGTTGGCACCGGCACTGAAGTTCTCACCGTTGTTGGCAAGCACCAGCCCTTTCCATTTCGCATCGCCTTCGGCAATGTCGATGGCCTTGTTCAATCCTTGTAGAATCTCGCTGCCAATGGTGTTCATCTTGGTGTGGAACTCCAAGTTCAATACACCGTCACCGATGTCGAACAGGGTTGCTCCAGCATTGCTCCAGATCACGTTCGTATCGCGCAGCGCATCAAGAATGATGAGGTGCTCGGTGCCTGGGATCACTTTGTAGGCTCCAGATGGGATGTCGTAGTACAACTTCTTGCCGTTCTGGGTCGAGTAGAATGATTTCACGCCTTTGGCAAGCATGTCATACACCCACTGCGCTGGCTTGCGCCCCGCTGCTTCCATGGCTTTCACCGTTTCCGCAACTCCGAGAGCGTCCCAAGCGGCATACGGTCCCATGCTCCAACCGAATCCTGCACCGATGGCATCATCGATCTTGTACAGGTCGTCCGTGATCTCAGGGATGCGGTTGCTCACATATTCAAACAGACCATAGAACGCCTTGCGGTAGAACTCACCTGCCTTGTCTGTTCCGCCAAGCAGGATCTTCATCCGCTTCGCGAGATTGTCCTCTGCCTTAGCAGCTTTCAGCGTTGGGAAATCAACACGCGGTGCGGGCCGATACTCCAAGGTCTGCAAGTTCAGTTCGAGGATGTCCTTCCCTACTTTCTTGAAGAAACCCTGTCCGGTCTTAGAACCGAGCCATCCCTTCTCCACCATCTGCGTGATGTAGCTGGGGATCTCGAACAAGTGACGCGCCTCATCATTCGGGCAATTGGCATGCAGTCCTTTAGAAACGAGCACCAGTGTGTCCAGTCCTACCACATCGCAGGTGCGGAACGTGGCCGACTTGGCACGACCAAGGATAGGCCCGGTCATCTTGTCCAC
>JBFYQB010000118.1:0-4966 GCA_041302955.1 Flavobacteriales bacterium | reverse complement strand
TTATCAAGGACTCCATTGCAGACGCCTTCTTGCAGGAAATTCTTCTTTACCCGAAAGACCATTCTGTCGTAGCGACCCTGAACCTGAACGGAGACTATATCTCTGATGCCTTGGCGGCCTGTGTTGGCGGTATCGGTATTGCTCCCGGTGCCAATATCAATAACCTGAGCGGCCACGCCATATTTGAAGCTACCCACGGCACAGCCCCGAAATTCGCAGGAAAGAACATGGTAAACCCAAGCTCATTGATCCTATCGGGTGTGATGATGCTCGAGTACATGGGATGGATAGAAGCCGCACAGATGATAGAGAATGCCGTGGAAAAAGCCATAGCCAGCAAGCGCGTCACCTTCGATTTTGAACGCTTGATGGAAGGTGCCACGCGCCTTTCCACATCCGAGTTCGGAGATGAGATCATAAAAAATCTTTGAACTGTTCCCGCACTATTGCATCGATAACAGAAAAGCTTACATTTGCAGCCCTTAAAATGACCACAGCATACAATGGCCAATCATAAATCATCACTCAAGCGTATCCGTTCAAACGAGGCGAAACACGTCCGTAACAAGTACTACCACAAGACCACGCGTAATGCAATTCGCGACCTTCGTGCTACTACTGAAAAGGCGGTAGCCATTGCACTTCTTCCAACAGTAACCGCACTGGTTGACAAACTGGCTAAGCGCAATGTGATCCACAAGAACAAAGCAAGCAACCTGAAATCAAGCCTTACGCTCCACGTGAATGCGTTGGCTTAAGCCATTCGGTTCTTCTGCATACAAAAAGACCCACCGTTGAGTGGGTCTTTTTTTTGGATGAAACTCAAGGGTTGTGTTTTAGTAACCCCGGATGAATTGATCGAGTTCCCTAACGCTGCTGGAGAAACTGAACATGTTGTTCACTACGAAATAGTTCTGTGGGTCGGCCACGTAGCCGTAGGCAAATTTGGCAAGCTCCAATCGTCCAGACTCGAACGATAGCAGTCCCATCAGTTCCGCTACCTGTGCGCTGGTGGCACCGTGGTGACGGATTCCTTGCTGCGCGATGGCAAGGCGGTTGCTGTCAAAACCTTGACTCATCACACTGTGGCGCAGCGATGCAAAAGCCTGCGGAGCCATGCCGTATGAAACCGGAGTTCCGCAGTATCCGGGTGTTCCAGTACTCACAAACCCACCATTCCCGTTTGGATTCTGAATGTGGACAGCTCCTGGACGTTGGTCCCAGTAGTTGGGCTGGTATTGAGGCGCAATAGGCGTTGCATGCACCATCACCTGTCCGTTGGGACGTACGGTCATATTCACATTGGAGCGGGCAGGAATGTTCACCTGACCAGCATAGACCAACCCATGTGCAGGATGACCTGAGCGTAGCACTCGAACCGGATACACACCTGGAGCAAGGCCAGTGAGGTTCAACGTATTGTTTGCTGCCAGATACGACTGCCCATTGAACACGATGGTGATGGCCGGATTGCGACCAAGCACGGTCACATTCAAAGACGAAGCGGGCAGATAGGCCATCGCTACCGAAGCAACGAAGGCAAGGGCGAAAGTGAGTAGAGAGGCTTTCATGACGTGTAGTTTTTAACGGTTCGATTGGTCGAAACCAAAAGGTGTGCCAATACAGTTTTCTTCACTTTTGAATAACCTTGCAGAAGGTACCTTTACGCCCCTTACAACCAATTGAACATGCTGCGTTCGTTACCGTTCATCTCCGCAATTTTCCTCATCACTGCTGCATTCGGGTTCCGAAGTGCATTAGCTCCGGAACCATCGCTCAACGTGGTTTTTTACAACGTGGAAAATCTGTTCGATACCATTGATACGCCCAACGTTCAGGACGAGGATTTTACGCCATCAGGCAAGTTGAAATGGGATGGCAAGCGGTATCAAAAGAAGTTGACGGATCTGGCAAAGGTGCTTTCGGAGGCATCAGGAGAGGAACTGCCATCGGCCATAGGTCTCTGCGAAGTGGAGAACAGAGCGGTGGTAGAAGATCTGTTCCGCAGCAAGCGCCTTGCAAAAATGGGTTACAAGATCGTGCACAGCGATAGCCCGGACGAGCGCGGTATTGATGTGGCATTTGCATACAACACGCGGGTCATGAAGCATATCTACGAAGAGAGCATTCCCGTGAAGTTTGATTTTGACACGGCCGAACGCACCCGCGACATCCTGTATGTGAAGACAGTGGCCTCGGGCGATACGCTTCATTTCTTTGTTAATCATTGGCCAAGTCGAAATGGCGGGCAGGAAAGGAGCGAGCCGAAGCGCATTGTGGCAGCCCAAGTGTTGAAAGCGAAGATCGATGTGTTGAAAAAGCGTGATGCTGGCGCCAAGATCATCGTGATGGGCGATTTCAATGACTATCCTGATAATCGTACCATGACCGAGGTGTTGAACAGTGTGCCAAGTGCAAGGTCTGGGTTGTCGAATCTGACGTATCGCCTTCATGCTTCAGGAGTCGGTTCCTATAATTATAAAGGCGATTGGGGCATGTTGGATCAGTTCATTGTCTCCGATGGATTGCTTTCCGCCAAAGCGGGTTGGACTACTACTGATACGGCTGCAACGGTCTATTCAGCTGAACAACTGCTTTATACGGATAAAGAATCGGGTAAGGCCTCGCCAAGCAAAACGTATGGTGGGCCGAACTATTATGGAGGATACTCAGACCATCTTCCCATCGTGCTTCGCCTGCATCGCGTGGGGAAAAAGTGAGCATAAGTTCTTTGTAATTATAGCTCGATGATGTGGCTTACAATTTACCTTTATGCCACGGTTGGTGTTGAACTGGAAATAATCAAGCGTATCTCGATATGAAATTCATCTATCAACTTCTCATTTTCTTTTTTGCTATTTCGGTCTTTTCATCGTGTGATGAGACTGATGACAATGATAATACCCCGCCAGCAGAGACTGATTTCTTTGTCGAATTTGTAATTGAGTCGGATACATTCCGCTATCAGGATGCGCTGGATGATTACGGCAACGGCCCTGGCGTTAATACCTACGTTGATGGCCATGGAAGACTGCACAGTCAATTCACTACGTTTAGCAGAAATGTCACACCTCCAGATTCATTGAGGTCTGCATTGACCATTCAGATGGTGAAGTTCCTTTTAGATAGTCTTGAACCATCATTCGCAACGGATTTCAGTTTGTTCAATTCGGGTACATACGGATTCGGTTCGTTTAATGAGGATAGTTCAAATGTTGGTATTGATGGAGCTGTAATAGCGTACACCGATGCTGAAGGCAATGCTTGGAGTAGCGACAGGCTTTTCGGAGAACAATCATCCGCGTCAAATTTTATTATCTCTCAACATCTTGCCGTTGATGAACCGCTTTACGGTGGCGAGACCCGTGGGACGTTCAATTGTACCGTGTTCGATGGCCTTGGAAATTCCCTTGAACTGCGGAACGGACGCTTCTATGCCCGCACCATTCTGAAGTAGTTATCTATGAAACAGTATCACGACCTGATGCGCCATGTGCTGGAAAACGGCACAGACAAGAGCGATAGGACAGGCACGGGCACCCGCAGCGTTTTCGGCTATCAGATGCGGTTCGATCTGGCTGAGGGTTTTCCTGTGGTCACCACCAAAAAGGTGCATCTGCGCTCCATCATCCATGAGCTGCTTTGGTTTTTGAAAGGAGAAGGCAACATCGCCTATCTGAAAGAGAACGGGGTTTCCATCTGGGATGAATGGGCTGATGCAGATGGCAATCTCGGCCCGGTGTATGGCGTGCAATGGCGCTCGTGGCCTACGCCCGATGGAGGCAAGATAGACCAGATCCAACAGCTTGTTGACGGACTGAAACGCAACCCCGATTCGCGCAGACATATTGTAAGCGCTTGGAATGTGGCCGAGGTGAACCAGATGGCCTTGCCGCCTTGCCATACCATGTTTCAGTTCTATGTGGCGAATGGAAAACTGAGTTGCCAGCTTTATCAGCGCAGCGCGGACATCTTCCTTGGAGTGCCGTTCAACATAGCTTCTTATGCGCTGCTGACCATGATGATGGCGCAGGTCTGTGGGCTGGTACCGGGAGATTTCGTTCACACGTTCGGTGATGCGCACATCTATTCCAACCACTTCGATCAAGCCAAGTTGCAGCTTTCGCGCCCGTTGCGTCCGTTGCCACGGTTGAACATCAACCCAGCGGTGAAAGACATCTTCGCATTCAAGTTTGAGGATTTTGAACTGGTCGGTTATGATCCGCATCCACACATAAAAGCTGCGGTGGCGGTATAGCGCATGGTGAGTATCATCGTAGCAGCCGACCGCAACAACGTTATCGGGAAGGACAACGGCCTGATATGGCACCTGCATAACGACCTGCGTTTTTTCAAGGAGAAGACAACAGGTCATGTGGTCATCATGGGGCGCAAGACCTTTGATTCTGTTGGCAAGCCGCTGCCCAACCGCAGAAACATCATCATCACCAAAAATCCTGCTTTTCAAGTTGCAGGATGTGAAATGGTGACATCGTTAGAGGCCGCTTTGGCCTTGTGCAATAGTGCGGATGAGAACTTCATTGTTGGAGGCGAACAGATCTACAGGCAGGCATTGCCACTGACCGACAGGGTTTATCTCACAAGGATAGACCACGCCTTTGAGGGCGACCGTCATTTTCCTGAACTGGACAACACGTGGAAATTGGTAAGCGAGACGGAGGGCATAGTGGACGAAAAGAATGTTTATCCGCACAGGTACCAGACATTTGAGAAAGCATGAAGAGCAAAGAAGAGATCATCCGCAATTGGTTGCCGCGCTACACAGGCGTGCCGTTGGAAGGCTTTGGCAAGTATATCCTGCTCACGAATTTTCAGCATTATCTGGAGAAATTCGCTGAGATGAACGGTGTGGAAGTGAATGGTAGAGGCAAGTCGATGCCGACAGCCACGGCTGGCGACATCACCATGATAAACTTTGGGATGGGCAGCGCCAATGCGGCCACTA
>JBFYQB010000117.1:0-7586 GCA_041302955.1 Flavobacteriales bacterium | reverse complement strand
CCTTGGCATGTGCTTCGAATGCTGCAACATCATCTGTGGTCAGGAATCTTCGGGTTCCACGCTTGCTGCACGCCTCCTGCATATCGGGATGACGCAACAGATAGTCCTTTAGGCTTGCTGCTACGATCTCGCCTTGCGACACGATGTTGACACCCGGTGCTACATGTTGCCGTATCTTGTCCATCAGCAGCGGATAATGCGTGCACCCCAATAGTAATGTGTCTATCGCTGACGACCGGGCCATCAACTGATCGATGTGCTTCTTGACAAAGTAGTCGGCCCCGGCACCCTGATGTTCATTGTTCTCTATCAACGGAACCCACATCGGACAAGCCTCCTGATGCACCTGAATGTGCGGAAAGAACTTGCCGATCTCTATGGGATAGGACTCAGACACTACCGTGCCTGTGGTTCCCAACACACCAACGTGACCTGTACTTGAATAATTACCGATCACCTCGGCTGTTGGCCGTATTACCCCAAGCACACGCAGCCTTGGGTCCATGGCGATCAGGTCATTCTGTTGGATGGTGCGCAATGCCTTGGCAGAAGCTGTATTGCATGCCAATATCACCAATGGACAGCCAAGACCGAAGAGATGCCTCACACATTCCAGCGTATACTGATATACGGTGTCGAATGACCGTGTTCCGTAGGGCGCGCGGGCGTTGTCTCCCAGATAGACGTAGTCGTATTCGGGCAGTTCGTTCACCAGCTCGCGAAGCACGGTAAGGCCTCCATAACCAGAATCAAACACACCGATGGGACCTTGGAGCATCAAAAAACCCTGTCTGTGGATGTTACCACAGACAGGGTTCAAATGTAGGTCGTAAAAAACTACAGCGGCTTACAGCCCGAGCTTGGTCTTCACGTCAGCAATGATGTTCTCACTGTCCTTGGCGAAGAGAAGCACACCTGTTGAGTTGTCGAAGATGTAGGTATATCCCTTCTCGGTGGCCACAGCATCAATGGCTTTGCGGGCCTTCTCGATGATAGGGGCAAGCAACTCCTGCTCCTTCTTCTGTATCTCTCCTTGGGCCTGACCTTGGAATTCCTGGATCCTACGCTCAAGATCGGTGATCTCTTTCACCTTGGTCTGTTTCACCAATGCGGTCATTTCCTTCTCCTTGGACTGATAATCGGCCACTTTGCCTTCGTACTCCTTGGCCATGGCCTCCAAAGCACCTTGAAACTCCTTGGCGAAAGCCTCCATTTCCTTCTCAGCCTGCGATTTTTCTGGCATCAGGGCCATCAGGGCATCCGAATCGATATGACCGAATTTCTGGGTCTGAGCCGATACGGTTGTAGCAAGGATAAGTCCGAATGCTACGAGCAGTGCGTTTTTCATCTTTTGTTTTTTTTAAGGGTCGCGAAAATACTACTTTTTGTCTGTCTTCTCTGGGTCAGCCTTCACGGAGAAGCCAAGCTCCTTGAGGATATCATCACTCAGGTCATTCTTATCACTGGCATAAAGCATGGTGAGCGAACCGGCCTTGTCAAAGATCACGGCATACCCTCGTGCATCGGCCAACTGCTTGATGGCAGCATAGATCTTGTCCTGTAGTGGTTTGGTGAACTCCTGACGCTTTTTGAAGAGGTCGCCCTGAGGCCCGAAACGTTGACGCTGTTTGTCCTTGGCCGCCTTCTCCTTCTCAATGATCTGATCCTCGCGCTTGCGCTTCATATCATCTGTAAGAAGGATCTGTTCTGCCTGAAAATCCTTGTACAGCCGGTCAATATCCGTGTAGAGGGCTTCTATTTCCTGTTGCCACTGCACAGATAGTTCGTCCAACTGCTTCTGCTTCTGCTTGAACTCGGGAATGTTCTCAAGGATGTAATCCGTATCCACATAGGCAAAGCGCTGTGCCATTGCCCCGAAGGTTGCGGATATCATTACCAATGTCAAGATTGCCTTTCTCATGATCTTGGATCTTTAGTGTCTATTTCCAATGTTTGGGACGTCCAACTAAAATGATGCCATTCTTTGATCAACGGACGAATTAGAACTGTTGCCCAATGGAAAAATGGAACTGGCCTGGTGACATGTCAGGTCTTCCCGGTACATCATCAAATCTCCAACCGTAATCCAGTCCGAGCAGTCCGAACATTGGAAGGAATATACGAACGCCCACACCCGCTGATTTCTTGGACTTGAACGGATTGAATTCCTTGAAGGTGAGCCATGAGTCGCCAGCCTCCAAGAAACCGAGCACATAGACCGTGGCCTGTGGGTTTGGAGAGATGCGATAACGCAGCTCCATGGAGTATTTGTTGAATATGGTGCCCCCTACCTGACTTCCATTCACCGATGGGGTCAACGAGTTGTTGTCATATCCCCTCAAAGCCACGATCTCGCGACCATCCAGACCGAATCCACTGAGACCATCACCACCCACATAGAAGCGCTCGAATGGGGCCACTCCCAGATCACGGTTGTAAAGGCCGAGGAAACCGAACTGCAATTTGGTCATTACCACCAGATTCTTCGCCAGACCAAAGAACCACTTGGCATCCAACTTCCACTTATGATATTCGATCCACTGATATTTCTCGGATGCCGATGCAGTGGTGGCATCCAGCCCACGCATGGCCGAGAAAGGTGGGGTAAGCTCTACGCTGGCCGTGATCTGCGAACCATAGGTCGGGAAGATCGGGTCACCGATGGAGTTTCTGGACAGCGAACCTTGCAAACTGAAAGTGTTGGCCTGCCCATTGTTGAAGTTCTGTACCAATTGATAATTGTCCAGAATGTAGTTCTTGTAGTTCAGCGTGCCCTGAAGCATGAAGAAGTCATCAGGCCATTTGAGCCTTGTGCCGATACCCACAGATACACCTGTTATCTTGATGCCTTGGCTGGTACCTCCTGTGGTCACGCCATTGCTCTGCGAAGAGTGGTAGGCCGAGAGACTGAAGGAATTGGGCTTGTTGCCTCCCAACCATGGCTCTACGAACGAGAAGTTATACGACTGGAACCACGGTCCGTTGGACTGTGCCCGGAGGGAAAGCTTCTGTCCATCACCAGCAGGAAGCGGTCTCCAAGCCCCCTTCTTGAACATGTTGCGCAACGAGAAATTGTTGAACGATACACCGACAGTACCGATGATGGTTCCCATACCCCAACCACCGGAAAGTTCAATCTGGTCAGACGGTTTCTCTTCCACTGTGTATTCAATGTCCACTGTGCCATCCTGTGGGTTTGGCTTAGGCTCAACCCCCATGGCCTCCGGATTGAAATAGCCCAATGCCGAAAGTTCCCGCTGTGTTCTGATAATGTCTGCCCGGCTGAAAAGCTGCCCCGGCTTGGTACGTATCTCACGCAGGATGACGTGGTCGTTGGTCTTGGTATTGCCCTTTACCGTCACGCGGTTCACCGTGGCCTGTTTGCCTTCGCGCATACGCATCTCAAGGTCTATACTGTCCCCTTCCACAAGGATCTCTACCGGCTCTACGTTGAAGAACAGGTATCCATCATCAAGGTAAAGCGAACTCACATCGCGCTCGTTCGGGTTCATGAACAGGTTGGCCTCCAAGCGTGCCTGATCGTACACATCACCCTTTTTGATGCCGAGCACCTTGCCCAACACGTCTGACGTGTATTTGGTATTGCCCACCCAAGTGATGTCACGGAAGTAATATTTGCGTCCTTCTTCCATGTTGATCTCCACATTTATGGAGCCATCACGGTTGGAATAGATCGTGTCCGAAATGATGCGCGCATCGCGATAGCCCAATTGGTTGTACTTGGCCATCATCATTTTCTTATCCTCCACATAGTTCTCCTCCAGGAACTTGCTGGTCTTCCAAACACGCCACCATGTGCGCTGTTTGGTCTCCTTCATGGCACGCTTCAGTTTCCCGTCCTTAACTTCCTGATTTCCATGAAGTATGATCTTGGCGATCTTCACCTTCTTTCCCTTCTTCACATTGAAATCCAACGTGACATTGTTGGGCAGCATCGTGTCAGGCTGCATCACGGTCTTCACCGATGTGTTCAGAAAGCCTTTATCAATGAAATGCTCCTTGATGATGTTCTCGGTGGACACGATGAGGTTCTCCGTCACCACCTTGCCTTTGATCAGGTTGATCTTCTCTCGGATATCATTGGCATCGCCTTTCTTCACTCCCTTGAGGGCAAACTTGTTCAGTCGTGGCCGCTCCTGCAGTTCGATCTCCAAGAAGATCAGGTCGCCATCAATGCGGTCCAGATAAATGGCCACATCGCTGAAAAGACCCTGATCCCATAGCTTCTTGATGGCCTCGGTGATAGCCTCGCCCGGTACTTGTATCTTATCGCCAACCGTGAGGCCCGAAAGCAGGACAAGCACCTTCTTGTCCAAGTACTTGGTTCCCGTAACGGTGATACCACCTATCTCATACTGCTTCGGTGCGGCATAGTCCAGTTTACTACCTCCGCCCACAGCGATCTGCGCATAGGCACCGACTGCTGAAAAGAAACAGCAGGCCATGGCAACAAGAAAGAGGGAGAGATCAAACCTTCTCACTGATCTGCTCACTGATTTTTCCAAATCTCCTCTCACGTCCTTGAAAATCTATGATGGCCTGCTCGAAGTCCGCTGCGCGGAAATCCGGCCAGAGCCTGTCTGTAAAATGAAACTCCGCATAGGCGATCTGCCATAGGAGAAAGTTGGATACCCGGTGCTCTCCACTGGTGCGGATGAGCAATTCAACATCTGGAATGCCTGACGTGCAAAGGCGATCGGCAATGGCCTCCTCATTCACATCCGAAGTAGTGATCTTTCCTGCCGCTGCATCATTCACAAACGACTTTACCATCTCTGTCATCTCCCATTTGGAGGAATAACTCAGCGCCAAGGTCAATGTCATGCGGTCATTCTCCTTGGTGCGCGCCATCGCTTCCGTCAGTTCACGGTGGCAGCTCGATGGCAATGACGACAGATCACCGATGGCATTGAGGCGGATATTGTTGTCCATCAAGGTCTTGGTCTCCTTGTGGATGGTACGCACCAAAAGGGTCATCAGCGCACTCACCTCAAAACTTGGACGATTCCAATTCTCGGTGGAGAATGCATAGAGCGTCAGATACGGAATGCCGATCTCTGCGGCCTGCTCAACTGTCTCGCGTACGGCTTTCACTCCATTGGTATGCCCAAAAGTGCGGAGCTTTCCACGTTGCTTTGCCCAACGGCCATTGCCATCCATGATGACGGCTACGTGTCGGGGCAAACGCGAAAGATCTATCTTAGGGTCAATGGCCATCTAAGGAAACAGGTTGCCCGCTAAGGGGGCGCAAATGTACTGCCCGATCATGCATTTACTCATAGGCCGGGCATTTCTCAGGCTTGGCCTTTATGTTCATGGAAAAAGAGACCAGAACAAGGGAATACCAATCGTTGGTGGTCGAGTTGCCGCGCTGTCTGCCGGTATACTCCAAGCGGTCCTGGGCAGAAAGAGGCACATACTCGCCTGTTACCGGGTCAAGGGTGATGGCACGGTTAGAAAGCGCATTGGCTATATCGCCCCGCTCGGCCTGAACAACGTCAATGTCAGCATAGGTGGTGCTCACATCGTCCAGATAGTCCGTGAAGGTGTACCGCATCCCCCACTCCAATCCCACAGAGAATGTCTTGTTGATGTTCACCTTCACACCCAAACCAAAAGGGATGGCAGCGTTGAAAAGGGAGTATTTCTGCCTATCGGGATAGAAGGTCGTTCCTTGTCCTTCGGTTCCCAGCGGCTGAAGTTCCCACATCTCACCGTTCAGTTCTGCCTGTGGGTTGAATTTGAACACAGAGATGCCGCCAAAGAGAAACGGAGTTATCCAATGCTTCATATCGCCCGGGGCATATTTGAAGAAATTGAATTCACCGGTCACCGAGAAGTCGAACAGCCACGACTCAAAACTCAGATTGCGCTCCAACTGGGCCGGATCGCTGGAGTTGGCATCGTAACCCACCAGATAGGCCACATGCGCTGCCGCCCTCACCGAAAAGCGGTCGTTGAAGTTGTAACGATAGAACAGACCACCCGCTGGGCGCACATCCTTGAAAGGCATGGCCGGATTAAGGTCGCCCATATAAAAGGAAACGCCACCCAATAGACCTATCTCCGAGTATTGTGCAAATACCGCTGTTCCGCAGAACAAGGAGACCAGAGCTACAAGAATCGATTTTCTCATCGTGGGTACAAAGGCGGAACAGGCTTAGAACTTCGGCAGTCCTTTACGTCCTGTGCGTATCTTGCGGTAATAGGTTATGGTCATGAACATGTACGAGTCCAGATCGGTAGGGTCGCCCCTTTGCTGGCCCGGACATGCCGAACATCCATTGTCAATAAGGTCCACACCCGAAGGTGCCGGTGCCAACGATGGGTCGGCAAGTCCCTTGGAGATGCGGTCATAGTCCAACGCATCGGCAACCATCGCTGCCGCAGCGGGCCAACGTTTTTCACCCTCTTTGGTCCAAACGTAATCGGTGCTCACATCATCCATGTAATCCGTGAATGTTTTGCGGATACCGTATTCGATACCGATGCTGCTCTTCTTGTCTATGGCATACTTCATCCCAAGGCCGAACGGAATGACAAACTGCCAATTGGAGTACTGTGTGCGTGATGGAACAAAATCCTGCCCCTCGGTGCGCAGTGGGCGGAGCGAATACCATTCCCCCTCATACTTCGCCATCGGGTTCATGTACATCAGGCCTACGCCCACAAAACCGTACACGTACACCTGACTGCCTTTCTTACCACGGCCCCTTACACGTCTTATCTTGTAGCGGGAACCAGTGCTTTCGCGCATCCATGAACCTTCAACAGATACAGACCACTCGAACAGGGGAGACCTGAAGTGAAGGTTACGGTTGTTCCTCCATGGCTCGTCTGTATAGGCATCATCACCGTAGAGTTCGCCATAGGTAAGGTACGTACGCGCTGCGAAATACTCTGAAAGCTTGTAGCGGAGGCCGATGTTCAACACATAGCGGGTCGAAGCGGCATCAAGGTCAAAGAAATAATCCGAACCGATCTGATTACGTCCACCAACGTCACCCAGAAACTGAGAGGCTCCAGCAGAGGCCATCCACTCATAGCGCTCCCTCTTCCACCGTTGGCCCAAGGCCAATGTCGGAAGAGTTATCAACAGAAGTAGCAGTATGCGTTTTCCCATGGTAGTTGGATTAGTTCACTCCACGCAAGTTTGCAAATATACGGTTATCAACAATCGTGAGCCGCATACCACGCATTTAACACTAATTTCTTCTGTCTATGCCCCACATCAGTTTACTGCGGAGCGTATTGAAGTAGTCTTCCTTGTGAAAACGCACCAGTCCGATGCTGAAATCGGCCTTGGTTATCTCCAAGGTCATCTCGGGGCGCAAGGCATGCGAAACAGAGTCGAGCGAGATGAGATGGTCCTGCGCATGGCCGTCCACTTTCAGGGTGATGCGGTGCATGTCCGGTATCACCAATGGCCGCACATTGAGGTTGTGGGGCGCAATAGGCGTGACGATGAGGCTTTGCGATGCAGGCGATACAATGGGCCCGCCCGTGCTCAACGAATATCCTGTGGAGCCTGTCGGTGTCGAAATGATGAGTCCATCGGCCCAATA
>JBFYQB010000116.1:0-19856 GCA_041302955.1 Flavobacteriales bacterium | reverse complement strand
GGCAAAGGCACGGACCTTCACTCACGACAAACCATTCGTTCTCAGGAAGGTACTGTTACAGTTTGGTGAAGCAATACTTACATCAAACGACCCTAACTCTGTTGTTAGAGTAAATATTTACGACAATTGGGGCACGGGCCTCAACACCTTCGGAATGCAGGATTCGATAGCACCGGATAGTATACTGGCATTTGTTGACATACCGGTATCATCAATTGTAACCGATGGTGGCTATACTCAGGTAGACTTCTCAACCTCAACGCTAGCCATTTTCAACTCATTTACGATTGGAATAGATTTGACATTAGTATCCATTGGAGATACTATCGGATTGTTTTCTACAACTGACGGTGATGGACTGGAAAATCAAGATTGCTGGGAGCAGTCTGCAAATGGTTCTTGGATAACAATACTGAGCCCTTTCTCATGGAATCTAGATATTGACTTAGCAATTTTTGCTATGATTGATGAGAATGACCCTGCGGGCATTTCAGAAGGCACAACTCAAATTAATGTCTATCCAAACCCAACTGAAGGCTTTATTCATGCAGAATTTGGGCAACACGACAAGTGGACAGTAGAAGTAACGAGTGTAGAAGGACGTACGGTCATTAATACCGAAATCACTTCCGGCTTTATTGATTTGGACCTTGGCGGCTTAAAATCTGGAATATATATGTTGCATGCTTCAAACGGCCGAACATTTTATTCGAATCGAATTCTCGTGAATTGATAGGTCAACATCCTAAAGGTGACAGACCAAATACTTGAAATTGATCGATATATTCTATTGTTCATCAATGGCTTGGGGCGTGAAAATCCAGCTCTTGACACAATAATGAATGTGCTTAGCAGTAAATGGTCCGCCATTCCGCTATATATATATTCACTTGCTACTTTTTGGAAATATCACAGGGCGAACTCATTGGGCTGGTTGGCCATATCAACAGTCTCACTTGTACTTTTGACGGATCAAGGTTCGGTCTCCCTATTTAAAGAAACTTTCCAAAGGCTGCGACCTTGTCACGAACCAGACCTTGCTTTTCTTTTGAGATTGTTTCAGGAGAAATGCGGTGGTCAATATGGATTCGTGTCCTCTCATTCTGCAAACACAGCGGGCATATCCGCTTTTATCGCTTTTTCCCTTATTAACAATACAAAGTGGTTCTTTACACTTTTCATGTGGTGGACTCTTGTAGGTTTCAGTAGAATTTACCTAGGAGTACATTACCCAAGCGATGTTGTTATAGGCGGAATTTATGGTTTGCTAATCGGTTTTTCAGTGAGTAAGATATATCGATTCGCAGTACTCACCGACTATAAACAATGAGTCATACAGACTCTGAACTCCATTATCGCAAAGGCACATAGGATTCTTATAACGTGTGCACAAAGAATCTGAATACTATTTCTTCCATTCATTCTTAACCATTGCGGGGGATTGTAAGCTGAGAGAAACCTAAATAATTACGGCTATGAAATGCGATAAACAAGGAATTACACTCAAGCGCGAAACACCTCAATTTTAACACTTGAATCTCCAAGAAACCCTATTAAGCGACATTTCACTCTTCGTCCAATAATCAATTCACCTGGTTCATAATCCTTCCAATCCGCCAAATCAGTTTTCACTTGGATTCGAATATCCAAGGCATCGTTAAAGTCCTTTAGCTTAATGCTACATGGATTAATATCCTCAGCAGAAAAGACTTCGGTTTCTGGACCAAATGCCGGCATTGTTGTGGTAAACAATTCATATATATCGGAAGGGCACATAACTTATAAAATTAAATAGCCCTAAGCGACCTTTTGACCTGTATAGAAATTCGTGTTGAAGGGATTAAACATGGTATTTAGGCCATACTCTTTGGCAACATATTCAGCCTTCCTGCCTCCTAGACGGAGGCAAGAGGCCTCAATTTCCTCATAAATATCACGAATCAAGTCATCTACAACTTGACGAACCAATCCTAGATTCAACGTACCTGAATCCTCAACAGATACAGCCGTTTGCATTTTAATAATGAACGGCTTTAGATAAACAAGCAAATTATGTGAAAATGCTAGCTCCTCTTTTGGAGTGCTCATACCCTTCACGTAAATCGTGTTGAGAAGCTGCATCCTTTCCTTGTCAGTACGGGGAAGACGAAGTGATTTCATTTTATGTTGTTTTTCTTTTGCCTGATACCCAATCCGGATAACGATGTCAAAAGTATAAGGACAACGGGGGTGTGACAAGGAAATCGAGCCTCAATATTGACAGGATATAAATAAAAAAACACGCGTCAACCCCATGTTAAACAAGGAGTTGACGTGTCTACAGCGCCAAATTATTGACGCGGAAATCAATAAATTATGATAGAGAAGATTCTCTATACTAACTATAAAAGCACCATCTCAAGCGACATTGACTCCCTTAAGCAATTTTCTCTAAAATCGCAAAAAATCAAAAATCATCGCCCTCCTGACCATAAATGATATACTCGTCTTCAAGATTATTCTTCTTGATCAATTCTTTCGCTTGGGCGTCAGTAAGAGAAGCAGCGTATCTTGTATTAGGGGCGACAATTCCAAAAGCAATCAAAAAGGCGACAAGAAGTGACATGGTTATTAGTGTTTAAGGTTTCCAGATTTCGATGAACAGTTCCAATCAATCGCTGAGCGTTTCAATTTCCTCGATTGAACACCACAAACTTACGTTTAAATTTGTGATTGGCATACTATAAAGTGCCAGAGAACCTCAAAATTCTCGTATGTCACTGATAGTCAGGGAGAATAATTTTATTGAACATTCGATGAAATGTTGAAAATAATAGTTGAACTAATGAATTACACTCCATCAAGAAGCGATATTTAGCGACAAACACAATCTATAACTAAATGGAACGACTAATTGGTATAATCAAGATTCTTCGAAAGGGTGAAAAAAGGCTTTTGAGGCACATGTACAGTGCTACAACAAATGGGGAGGACAGGTTAAGACTGGAATTATTCAATCTGATCGAGTCTGGTGTGGTTAAGACTGACGATCAGGCCTCTAAGGCTTTAAACAGAAAACACAGTAGTTCAGCATATTCGCATCTCAAGACCCGATTGCGAGATGATATTCTGAACATTCTGTTGCTTCAAGAGTCATCCAAGCGGATAGCTCAAGCAAATCGGGCAGCTGCATTTGATTGCCGTAAAAAGCTGACACAGGCGTATGTGCTTATCTTCAGAGGAGCATATCAAGAAGGTCAAGAAGTGCTTTGGTCCGCTTTGGCGATTGCTGAACGTTTTGAATTGGTTGCTGAAATAGTTTTGATGAATCACTTGCTGCGAGAGGTTGTTCACCTCATTAAAGATGTGAATCAATTACACCAAGTTAATACAGATATTAGTGTAAATCTTGCCAAATGGCGTGACATCCTCCGTTCAGAGGAGCTATCATTGATTATGACGGTCCCTCATCTTTTCAAAGAATCATCAGGTGATGAACCAGAAATAAATGCTCAACTTATTGCCGAATTGGAGTCTCTTTATCGAAAAAATGGCTCTGCACGAATCGGGCTTTGGTACTACCTGGCATGTATCGAGTACAATACCTCTCGGCACCATTATGATGTGGCTATTGAAGCAGGCAAGCAATTTGTAGATCTGGTGGAAAACAACCCATCTATTCGCTCAAAAAACGATATTGCTGGGTCTAACCAGATGCTAGGAACTGCATACCTGAACACTAGGAACTATGACAACGCGGCAACGCATTTCGCTAAAGCCGATAAGTACTTTCCAATTGGCGGCAACAACCGAATCATGAACTTCGAATTGCTATTCCGCGCTCAATTAGGCATGTCAGATCACCAAAGCGCTTTAAACACAATAAATGCTGCAATCACACATCCAAGAGCGAAAGCCAAACCTTCTACATTACCTCGTTGGCTGTTTTTTATGGCATGTGCACAATTCCTTGAAGGTCAAGTTGACAACGCCTATCGAACCTTGATCAAAGAATCCTATCTGACCAAGCAAAGAGACACTTGGAACGTACAGTATCGAATCCTTGAGGTCATGATTCTGATTGAACAGGAAGAAGAAGAATGGATCGACTTCAGAATTCAGACACTAAGAAAATTCCTATCAAGAAACCGAGGCATAGGCACTCCCCGAATAAAAGCAGCCGTTGACATACTGAGCGCGCTCCTTCATTCCAACTTGAATTTTCTAACTCTCGGAAAAAAAGCTGAATTACAATTACATGATTCGTTCAACGAGACTCAGGGATTTGAATGGAATCCAGAAGGAGCTGAGATTGTTCGAGTAGATAAATGGATATTAAGCAAAAGGCCATTGGTACGCTGATAAACTATTGACGGAATTTTCTCAGTACGTCAATAGTTGCTATGACCTCTGCTTTCCCAATGCCCAAATGAGTTACAAATCTTATCGATTTCGGCCCCATGGACATAGCATAGATTCCATGATTCTTTAAGAATGAAAGGAAATAATCTACACTAACATCATTAGTCAATTCGAACACTACGATGTTGGTTTCCTGAGGTAAAACTTGTCTTACATATTTTTGCTCCTCGAGGGTGGAAGCCAAGATTCTAGCGTGAGAATGATCCAGCGCCAACCTCGAAACATTATTTTTCAAAGCGTACAGCCCAGCTGCTGCAATGAATCCGGCTTGACGCATCCCACCCCCAAAAACTTTGCGGACTCTTAATGCCCTGGCAATAAACTCAGTACTGCCCAACAACAAAGATCCGATTGGTGCACCTAGACCCTTTGACAAACATATACTTAGAGAGTCGAATAACTCTCCATGTTGCCTGGGGGTAGTACCATCCTCTAACATTGCATTGAATAGGCGAGCACCATCTAAATGCAATTTCAATCCATGTTCCTTACACGTAAGAGAAATCTGTTGAATATTAGCCAAGGGAAATACCTTACCTCCACCGCGATTACAAGTGTTCTCAATGCAAACGAGACGGGATGATGGGAAATGCACGTTATCTGGACGTACCCGAGCAGCAACGTCCTGTGATGAAAAAACACCCCTAACTCCCCAAACAAGGTTAGTTGATACTCCTGAATTTGATGCTATTCCACCTCCTTCATAGTAATGCACATGTGCATTTGCTTCACAAATAAGCTCTTCTCCTGGCCGAGTATGAATCTTTATTGCTGCCTGATTAGCCATTGTGCCACTAGGGAAAAAAAGGGCGGATTGCACTCCAAATAAATCAGCCGCATAATCCTGAAGCTCGTTTACACTAGGGTCTTCTTTGAAAACGTCATCTCCAACAGGGGCAGACATCATAGCGCCAAGCATGTGGTCTGACGGTAACGTAACCGTATCGGATCGAAGGTCTATGAACATGGCGATTTGAATAAATTAACCATACTGTAGCAAATCGAACTCCCGTAACGTAGACTTCTAAAAGTACTCGGAGCGGGAATCGAACCCGCACGGCCGCAATGGCCACAGGATTTTAAGTCCTGCGTGTCTACCTATTCCACCATCCGAGCTTTCACAAAAAGAAAATCCTCCACAGAGGGAGGATTTGCCTTAAACATTCATGGAGCGAGAGACGGGATTCGAACCCGCGACCCCGACCTTGGCAAGGTCGTGCTCTACCAACTGAGCTACTCTCGCGTTTGGGGTTGCAAATGTATATGTTTCTTTCAATCAAAAAATGTCAATTGATGAAGTTTTTTCATCTCAACGCTTTCCGGTCAGAACCTTCTTGATTCCATGCAATTTCATCAGTGCTTCCACTGGGGTGAGAGTGTCTATATCCGTATTAAGAATCTCTTCCCTTACCTGCTCAAGCACTGGATCATCCAATTGAAAGAAACTAAGCTGAATCCCATCCGAATCCGCTGTTGCTTTGGCATCTTTTGTAGATAAAGGTCTCTCATTTCTGGATGCCTCCAAAACCTTTAAGATTTCATCAGCACGATGAACAACGGCTGGGGGCATTCCCGCCATTCTAGCTACATGTATTCCAAAACTATGAGCAGTACCACCTTCCTTTAATTTCCTCAAGAACAAGACTTTTTTTCCCACCTCTTTAACGGAAACATGAAAATTCTTTACCCGTGACAAGCGTTTCTCAAGGTCATTTAGTTCATGGTAGTGGGTTGCGAAAAGAACTACCGGCCGTGCGCGATTACCTTGATGTAAATACTCTACAATTGACATTGCAATACTGATACCGTCATAAGTACTTGTTCCTCTGCCGATTTCGTCAAGAATAATTAAGCTTTGAGAGGTCATGTTGTTCAGGATACTAGCCGTTTCGTTCATTTCCACCATAAATGTGGATTCTCCTTGAGCGAGATTATCACTTGCACCAACTCGACTAAAAACCTTGTCAACAATACCTAATTCGGCACATTTGGCTGGGACAAAACACCCCACTTGTGCCATTATGCTGATTATGGCAGTCTGTCTCAGGAGGGCGGATTTACCACTCATATTCGGGCCCGTAATTATCAGAATCTGCTGCTTGTCATTATCAAGAAGCACATCGTTAGATATATATTCCTCCCCAGTTGGAAGTGAGCGCTCGATAACCGGATGCCGGCCTTCTTGAATATGAATGCTATTTCCATCAACGAAATAAGGTTTCGAATAATGATTGTCTTCACTGACCCGTGCAAAACTCAATAGACAATCTAACTGGGCAATCAGGGCCGCATTCTGCTGCAACGGAGCGATAGATTCTGTTAAATCCAATACTAGCTGTTGAAAAAGATCGCCTTCCAGTTTCAAAATTTTTTCCTCGGCTCCAAGAATTTTATCCTCATACTCCTTAAGTTCAGAAGTGATATAACGTTCCTGATTTACAAGCGTCTGTTTACGCACCCATTCTGAAGGAACTTTGTCCTTGTGCGAATTAGTTACCTCCAAATAGTATCCAAACACATTATTGAAACCTATTTTGAGACTATTAATTCCGGTGATGGATATTTCTCGTTGTTGAATTTCTAAGAGTTTGTCTTTCCCAAAGTAAGCAAGTCCGCGCAGTTCATCAAGTTCAGCAGATAGGCCAGGCTTCATCACATTGCCTTTGCTGACCAAAACTGGAGCATCCTCTTGTATACTCGAGGAAATACGATTCAAAATTGAAGAACATGTTTGAATTCTATCTCCCATATCCAGGAGTGGTTCACACTTTAATTCACTCAATATACTTCGAATTAGTGGCAATTGTTGTAAAGCCCTTTTAAGCACCAGCAAGTCTCGCGGATTAACCCTTCCTGTAGATATTTTAGTGGCAATACGCTCCAGGTCGCTCATTTCATTGAGACGACTGAATAAGTCATTCCTTTCCTTTTCTTGCAGTACAAACGTTTCTACCGCAATCAAACGTCTCTCAATCAAATGCCGTTCTTTCAATGGCAGAGAAAGCCAGCGTTTCATCATGCGAGCCCCCATTGGAGTTACGGTCAAATCCAAAACGCCTAATAAACTCTTACCATCCGTGTTAGAAGGGTGAAGTATTTCAAGGTTACGCATTGTAAAACCATCCACCCACATATAACGATCTGTCTCTATTCTCGATATGGAGGATATGTGAGCAATTCTTTTATGCTCAGTATCTCTCAAATACTGTATCACCGCACCTGCAGCTACAATTCCATACGACAGCTTATCGATTCCGAATCCTTTAAGATTCCTTGTCCCAAAATGGCCGTTGAGAGCATCCAACGCAAACTGAGAAGTAAAGACCCAATCCTCCATGGTAAAAGTGCATTTACCATCACCGAATAGCTCACTAAATCTAACTCTATGACTTTTCCTAAATACAAACTCATTCGGGGAGAAATTCTGCACCAATTTTTGTACATACCCAATATCTCCTTCTGCTACAAGGAATTCACCAGTAGAAATATCCAAAAGAGCCAATCCTATGAAGTCTTTTTCAAAATGAATACTGCATAGAAAATTATTGCTTCGTTGCTCTAAAACATTATCGTTCAATGTAAGTCCAGGTGTGACCAACTCTGTGACACCTCGCTTTACAATGCCCTTGACCTGTTTAGGATCCTCTAATTGATCACAAACAGCTACACGGAATCCCGCTCGCACCAATTTGGGTAAGTATGACTCCAGAGAGTGATATGGGAACCCAGCTAATTCGATATGAGATGCAGAACCATTGGCTCGCTTGGTCAATACAATTCCCAAAACTCTTGAGGCTTTAACCGCATCCTGGCCAAAGGTCTCGTAAAAGTCGCCAACCCTGAAGAGTAGAATGGCATCAGGATATTTTCCCTTAATAGCATTGAATTGCTTCATTAAAGGTGTCTCAGAATCTTTCGTGCCTTTGGACAAGGTAAAAAGTATTTTTGAAGGGTGGCTAAGGTAATTGAGCAAAAATGATAGAGCACGGAAAAAAACTGAGCATAATAGAATTAACTCGACCGTCTGTTAAGGAATACATACTTTCAAAAAAAATTCCCGTAATAGTTGTATTGGATAATGTAAGAAGCCTTCACAATGTTGGCTCTGTGTTTAGGACATGCGATGCATTCGCTATAGAGGCAATTTATCTATGTGGAATAACTGCTACACCTCCCAATAGAGAAATTCAAAAAACCGCTTTGGGAGCCACTGAATCGGTTGAATGGAAATATTGGCACTCAACCAAAGAGGCTGCTGAGCATCTTAAATCAAATGGTTTCATACTTGTTGCTGCGGAGCAAGTTGCCGGAAGTCAAGGGCCCCAAAACTTATCACCTGTAGAAAATCAAAGATATGCTATTGTTTTTGGCAACGAATTATACGGAATAAGTGATGATGTTCTCCGCATTTGTGATAACTACCTTGAGATACCTCAAGTTGGCACTAAGCATTCACTCAACGTTGCCGTTAGCGCAGGCATTGTACTTTGGGAATTCTTTAAAGCACTGCAAAAAGGCGCTTAATAGTGGAGTAAGCCGAAAGATTAAAGTCTAATCCTTTTCGCAATTAGACAAGTAAAAGCGAATTCGTACTCAAACAAAAAAGCCGCTCTGAAAAATCAGAGCGGCTTTTCGTTATCAACTATTCGGCTCTACTATTGAACTACAAAGTCCACTCTTCTATTCACATTGAGTGCTTCTTCTGTAGTTGACAGCGGCTTGGATTCACCATCACTAACAACCGTGAACCGGCCACCGTCAATTCCATAGACCTTAACAAGGTGGTCTACTGCAGCCTGTGCACGTTTCTCGGCTAAAGACTTGTTGTAATCCTCAGCACCTGTCATGTCAGCATGACCAACAACCTTCACTTTAACTCCAGAATTAGCTTTCATCAACTTAGCCACTTCAGCAAGCTTATCGTAGCTGCTCCAGTAATCGATACGTGAACTGTTAACCTTGAAGTAAATTGACATCAATGTGCTACCTGAGGTTACAGAAGACGAAGACGCTGTAGATGGCTTATCGCTTCCTGTTGGAATAGTCTTGCCTTGGAAGTTGACCAGATTGCCAACTGGAGTGCCTGGTTCCAAATCTTGGCTATCCGCTACACCATCCTTATCAGAATCCAACTCTTTACCAGACTCATCTACCCTAGCTCCTTTGTTGGTAAATGGATCACCGTCCAAATGATCAGGAACTCCATCTGCATCAGCATCTAAAGCGCGACCACTTCCATCCACTGCTACATCAGCTGGTGTACCAGGTTCTTTATCAAACAAATCAGACACGCCATCACCATCAGCATCTTGAGCAAGACCATCAAGATTGGCCTGAATGTCACTCATATTTTTGTTGAGAGCCTCATATGGATTAACCCACTCCTTGCTGTCCTTGTGCTTACCAAATTTGAACGCAAGGTTCAAATTTGCGTAACTGTAACCATCGCTTTTACCACCACCAAAAGTTGCATCAAGCTTATCGCTAAATGTAAATCTGTGTGTGTATTCCAAACCGATATCAAACCTTCTGGACAAACGGAATTTGATACCAAGGCCAACTGGGAATATAGTTTCCGTGGTCATAGCCTTGGTTTCAGTTTGACCATTTGTATATCCTTGACCAGGTCCAACTGGTTCATCTGAATATAGCCCTGTTTTTTTCGTGCGGAAGGATATAAATCCTATACCTCCAGTAACGTAGGCAGTGAAAATCCTTTGCTTCGTTCTATCCGAGAACAACAAATTCACAAAATTGAAGGATGTATTAAATGTGTAATCCACAAAATTTGTTGTGAACTTAACATTGCGGTGTTCGGTAGAAGGAAGGGATGAATTACCTGCTTCGGTATTAGAAACCAACCGCTTAATACCACCCATAGAGCCAGCAATAACATTAATGTTAAAGCCAAACACTGGGTTCAACTGATAATTCACATAACCACCTCCTGCAAAATTCCAGCGCTCAGCAGCATTGTCAGTAAGCCACCAGTCGTATTGACGTACATCACCATAAAATATGGTGTGACCTCCATGAGCACCGATGGAAAAGAAATTATACTTCTGCTTTCCAGTTTTTTGTGTCGTCTCTTTGCCAGACTTAGCATCTTTCTTTTTAGCGTCCTTGTCTTGAGCAAAGGACGAAGAGCCCAAGAAAACTAACATCGTCACTAAGAGTAATCCCTTTTTCATATCTATTTGTGTAAATTTTTCAAAAATTGATCGACCATACGTACGTCCTTCTACTCGGACGTTCGCGGGGCAAAAGTAATTAAACCGTCCAATTGTCAAAGGGTCATTAAAAAAAAACGTGCGCCATCTCAAAGTTTTATCTGATGTACTTGCTGAGTATACGTCTGTCCAACAGCTTCTAGAAGCAATTCTCGATCTTCGAGAGACTCTACAAAGTCAATATTTTCCGTATTAATGATTAGAACACAAGTGTCCTTCAATTGCTTGAAGTAAGTAAGATACCCGTTGTTTATACTGCGCAAGTACGGTTCATCAATACCTGTCTCATACTCGCGACCGCGCTTACTTATCTGTCTCAAAGACTTCTGTTCCGAGCACAAAAGATAAATGAGTCTATCCGGTTTCGGAAGTCTTCCATGAATGATGTGAAATAAGGTTTGATAGAGCTCAAACTCATCATCAGGTAAGTTTATCCTAGCAAAGATCAGGGATTTCACAAACGAGTAATCGGAAACTACGCCTGGTCTGAATAGATCAGTTTGATTGAGTTCATTCCTGTTTTGATGATACCTCTCAGCTAAGAAACTCAGCTCCAATGCAAAAGCATGTTTCTGTGGGTTTTGGTAGAACTTTGGCAGAAAAGGATTGTCTGAGAACTGCTCCAACATTAATCTGCTTCCCCACCGCTCAGAAAGAATTCGAGCCAACGTGGTCTTACCAGATCCGATATTGCCTTCTATGACCACATGGTCACGTTCAATGGGTATTGAAACCATACCTATTCCCCCATGGCTTTTACAGCATTAGTATCGGCACACCTCAACAGAAGCTCGGTGTAAGTCAAGTTCAATTCTGGATGTATACCCTTGGGAAGAACATCTGTGAGAGGCATCAAGGCAAATCTTCGTCTGCACAGCAAGGCGTGAGGAATTTGCAGGTTTTCACTGCGATAAAGTCCACCGTCCCAATGTAAGATATCAATATCTATTGTTCGGGAGGCATAACCTAGGGATGAATCGCGAATGCGCCCTAAGGAAAATTCTATTTCATGAATAGACACCATCAATTCTTGAGGTGATTTGGTTGAAACCACTATTAATGCTCGATTGACAAAACCATCAAGCGAAATGAACCCCCAAGGTTCACTGCTATAAATCTTTGACAGCTTTTTAACAGACCCTATTTGCTGGACTATGCTATCTGTGGCATGCTGCAAATTTGAAATTCGGTTTCCCAAGTTGGACCCAAGCAGCAAAACATATTGGTGGACTACTGGACTCACTTGCTCTCCATTCAGATTGCGAATATGGTCTTTAACATTCAATAACGCATGATGATTCGGCAACTTCACCACTTAGCTACCTTTGCACCTCCAAAATAATAAACCAACCATACAATGGGCCAATTTTTCAAATTCATGTTTGCCAGTGCCTTAGGACTAATCCTAGGCATTATTATCCTTTTTGCAATCCTACTTGGCATTGGGGCTTCGCTTGGCAGTAAGGGTGAAGTCAAGGTGGAAGACAACTCTGTGCTTCACATTAAACTTGACGAAGAGATCAAGGAACGTGGAATCAATAATCCTTTTGATATTGACCCATCTACCTTTAAACCAAAGGGAGGACAAGGGTTGAATGACATTCTCGCTAGCATTGAGAATGCCGCAGCAGATGAGAAGATTAAGGGTATCTATCTTGATGTGTCGAGCATTCCAGCAGGAATGGCAACGGTAGAAGAGATTCGCAATGCGTTGTTGAAATTCAAAGAAAGTGGCAAATGGATCGTCAGCTACAGTGAAGTCTATACCCAAAAGGCATATTATGTGGCTTCCGTTGCCGATGAAATCCTTTTGAATCCAGAAGGATTGGTAGAGTGGCGCGGCTTAGGTTCGCAGGTAATCTTCCTGAAAAACATGTTTGAGAAACTAGAACTTGAGCCCCAGATCATCCGCTATGGCAAGTTCAAAAGTGCCATCGAGCCTTTGATGCTGGACAAAATGAGTGACCCGAATCGGCTACAGACCATGACCTATATGGATGCTATTTGGGACAAAATGGTGGAAGGAGTAGCCGCAACACGTGGAAAATCCAATGCTGAACTGGATGCTATGGCTCAAAATGCTTCCATTCAGAAAGCTGAACATGCGTTGGAATTTGGATTGGTGGACGGACTGAAATATAAGGATGAGGTCTTGGCCAATCTTCGCGAACGTCTTGCATTGAAGGAGGAAAAGGATAAGATCAACTTTATTGCGCTGGGTTCTTATAAGGATGCACCAAAAGCAAAGAAGGGCGATGACGATGCATCTTCTTCTAGAGATCGCGTAGCCATCATTTATGCTGTTGGCAGCATTGATACTGGCGAAGGCGATGATGAATCCATAGGATCTGAGACAATTTCCAAAGAAATTCGCGCTGCGCGACTGGATGATAAGGTGAAGGCAATTGTTCTTCGCGTTAATAGCGGTGGAGGAAGTGCATTGGCATCTGATGTTATTTGGAGAGAGACCGTCCTTGCCAAGCAAGCAAAGCCATTCGTGGTTTCATTCGGTGATGTTGCAGCTTCTGGCGGGTATTACATTGCATGCGCTGCTGACACCATTGTTGCCCAACCAAACACCATCACAGGTTCTATTGGTGTATTCGGTGTGCTGTTCAACGCGCAGCAAATGCTGAAAAACAAACTAGGCATCACGGTTGACACAGTAAAAACCAATCGCTTTGCTGATCTTGGTGGACCTCTCCGTCCGCTCACAGCCATTGAGCGTGAGATCATTCAAAACAGTGTGAACGACATCTATTTTGATTTCATTGGCAAGGTGGCCCAAGGTCGTGGCATGACCACTGCCGAGGTTGACAGCATCGGTCAAGGCAGGGTTTGGAGCGGCAAGGACGCTTTACGCATTGGTTTGGTGGATGTGCTTGGCGGCATTGATGACGCGGTGAAGATTGCCGCCAACATGGCCGGACTTGAAGACTATCGCGTAACCGAACTTCCTGAGGCAAAAGACCCTATGGAGCAAATGATGAAACAGCTTAGCGGTGGTGGCGAAGAAGCATTGCTAAAAGCGCGTCTCGGCAACTACTACAGTTATATGAAAGAAATAGAGACCATGATGAACATGAAAGGAGTTCAAGCTCGCCTGCCTTTCATGATCCACATTGAGTGATCTAATGCTCTCATTGAATGCAAAACCCCGTTCGGCATTGGTCGGACGGGGTTTTTGCGTTAATTGCGAGAGAAATAGCTGTAGATGCTGAACGGTGTTGTCACTTGGTTGATGAAGAAGCGCGGGCATCAACGCGACCTGTTCCTGTACTATCCATTCGATGTGCAGAGCGATGTGCTAAGCCAACTTCTGACCAAGGCCGCTCAAACAGAGTTCGGGATCAGACATGGCTTCAACTCAATTCAGACAAAAGATGAGTTTCGCAATCGGGTGCCTTTGCAGGACTATGATTCGTTGAAACCATTCATAGAGCGGCATCGCGCAGGCGAACAGAACGTGCTGTGGCCCACACCGATCAAGTGGTTTGCAAAGTCGAGTGGCACAACGAGCGATCGTAGCAAGTTCATTCCTGTAAGCCAAGAAGCGTTGGACGATTGCCATTTCAAGGGCGGCAAGGACATGCTGTCCATCTATTGTCAGAACAACCCTGAAACCCAACTCTTTTCGGGAAAAGGTCTTTCTGTTGGTGGCAGTCATCGCATAGACGAGGTGAATCAGGACATCTATTATGGTGACCTATCGGCAGTGTTGCTGCAAAACCTTCCATTTTGGACTGAATTCTACCGTACTCCAAAACTGGAAGTGGCATTGATGGACGAATGGGAATCCAAAATAGAAGAAATGGTGCGCATCACCATCGATCAGGACATCACCAACATTCAAGGGGTGCCATCGTGGACATTGGTACTGTTGCAGCGCGTGCTCGAGGTAACGGGCAAAGCCACGATCTTGGAAGTGTGGCCAAATCTGGAAGTGTTCTTCCATGGAGCCGTGAGCTTCCTGCCCTATCGAAAACAGTTTGAGACCGTAATCGGTGGACGCGGCATCCACTACATGGAAACCTACAATGCTTCTGAAGGATTCTTTGCCATGCAGGACCGCCCAACCTCGGAAGAAATGTTGCTGATGCTGGACTACGGCATCTATTACGAGTTCATCCCAATGGAAGAATGGGAAAGCCCGCAACCGCGAACATTGCTCTTGGAAGAAGTAGAACTTGGTCGCAATTACGCCTTGGTCATCAGCACTAATGCCGGACTTTGGCGCTATCGCATTGGAGACACCATTCAGTTCACATCCCTCCAACCACACCGTATCCGGATAACTGGGCGTACAAAACACTTCATCAATGCGTTTGGTGAAGAAGTGATCATTGACAATGCTGAACAGGCATTAAAAGTGGCCTGCGAGAAGTCGGATGCCCTCATCAGAGACTATACCGCTGGCCCGCTCTATTTGGATGGAAAGGCAAAAGGCCGCCACGAATGGCTCATTGAGTTTGCCAAGCTTCCTGCCGACATGGATTTTTTCACCGAAACGTTGGACACCGCCTTGAAGTCCCTCAATTCGGATTATGAGGCCAAACGTTATCGCAATCTGGTGTTGGAACGGCCGCTGGTAAGCAACATTCCTAATGGTACATTTTACAATTGGCTCAAAGTAAAAGGCAAACTAGGTGGTCAGCACAAGGTGCCACGATTAAGCAACGACCGCCAATATCTGACCGAAATATCTGCTCTACTCTAACGAGTGCCTGCTACAACCACACGTTGGGTAGAACTCACCTCCCCATTTCTCAACGAAACGAGATATAGTCCTACTGGAATATCCCTGAGGTCAAGGCGATTACCCACAAACTGATGGTTCATTACGAGTTTACCTTGAGCATCCATCAACACAACATTCCAAGTATCATACTTTTCTGTTGAAATAGAGATTTCCCCTGAAGTTGATGGATTGGGATAAATGCTGAAGAATGAATCTGTCAAGGCTTCGTCAACTCCAACTATATCGCATGGATCTGCCACCTGCAAGGTTGCAGCCATATCCAAGCGCTTACCGATTTTTCCAGCATAATTGCCATTGGTGCCAATGTTTTCTATATCAATGGCATTGGCGATAAGCAGATCGGCCGTTTCAATGGCCGACAGACAAGGAAACTCTGATCGCACCAAAGCCGCAGCTCCCGAAACTTGGGGCGCGGCATAGCTGGTGCCTCCCGTTGTGGTATAAACCGGATTTACCCCTTGCGTGCCGCCCACCGTGGCCGTGCTATATACATTGAAACCCTGTGCACAGAGGTCAACACTATCCGCATAAGTAAAGGTGGGGTCGGTTCCATTATCAAACACATCATTATTGTGTACACCAGTTACGCTCACAGCATAGTTGTAAGACGCTGGGTAGCGGAACTCTTCTGTTTCCAGATTCCCAGCCGCAGCCACAACCAACGCATCTTTGTTGATGGTGGCATAATTGACGGCATCCACGCCAAGATTGCTGAATATGACCGTGCCCCACGAGCAGTTTATCACCTTGCAATTACGGTCTGCACAATAAATTATGGATTCGTACCCATCGGCCGTAACGATTGAGCCGTCATTGGCACCGATCTTCACAGGCAGGTACTTGCAATTATAGGCCACCCCCGCAATGCCCACACCATTGTTTGTAGTGGCAGAGGTGACCGCCAGAACACCTGTTCCGTGCCAGTTATTGGTTATGAAAAGATTGTTGTCGTCTCCTTGTATGTCCCAGCCGGCAAAGTTGTCAGTGAATCCATCATCATCATCATCCTGCCCATTTATCGGATCATCGTAGTTGCGTTTCAGATTGCCTTGAAGATCCTGATGCAGCAGATCGAAACTGGTATCTGTGATACCGATTACGACATTGGTATCGCCAGTGGTCACATCCCATGCGGCAAACGCACCGATCTGGGTCAAATAGTTCTGCGACCCGATGTTGGGGTCGTTGGGTGTAGAAAAGGAGATGGAATATGTGGTCGGTTCCACCCACTCGAACAGGCCTGAAGCCTCCAACTTCCGCAAAACGACAGTAAGATCTGTGGCCGCATCAAACGTCAGACGATAGGTGCGCGTCAGATCCACAAAGGCATTTCCATGACGGTCGGTGCGTCCCTTGGGTTCTTCGGCTCGAGGGAACATCTGCTCAACCTGTTGAACTTCCAATCCTTGAAACGTCAGCCATTCGGAACTCTGCCGCGCGAATTCAGACCTATGCTCCTGCTTTACTTTGAGGATGATAATGCCTGGAACCACATGCGACTGGGCGAAGAGCGTAAAAGGTAAAAGGAGCAGGAGAAGTATCAGTGTACGCATGATGGATGATTTGGAAGCATGAAATTACTTCAAAGCAGCATAGAACGGTATTTCGGCCAAAAAGTTGAACACATTATTGGCCGAATCTATGCGACAACAATAGTGCTGCATGCCATTGCTGATGAGCAGAAACGGAGCATGGATATGCTGATTGTATCGCCCTGCCTGAAAAAACGTCTCGCGGGTCAACGCTTCATCCGGGGCTTTGCATTCAATGAGCATCAATGCTTCTCCATTGCGGTCGTGGATGCTGATGTCTGCCCGCTGTTTGCGCAAACTGCCTTTCACCAGTCGTTCCATTTTCATGAGGGTGAGCGGATAGTTCAGATCGTTGTGCAGATAGGCCACCAGATGTTGTCTGACCCATTCTTCTGGCGTGAGCACCACCAGTTTTTTGCGCACCAGGCAGAACACCATCGGTCTGCCCTCTTGGGGTTCCACCCGTAAGGGGTGCTGGGGCAGATTGAGCTCGGGCAGCATGGTGCGAAGGTAATGTCCCGATCAATCCTCGCCTGAGTCGCGAAGGTCAGCCGCATCATTACCTCTGGCAATTTCTCTACCCGAAATCAGGCCCTTCTCGCGCATCCCGTCCCACCCTTGCAGACCACCTGTGTGTATGACCAGAAGCGTTGTTCCTGCTGAGAACTGGCTCTTGTGCAACATGTCATAGATGCCGAACATCATCTTTCCCGTATAGATCGGGTCGAGTGGAATGCCCGTGCGTTGCTGAAAGCCTTCAATAAAGGCCAGAAGTTCGGCCGTCATTTTGGCGTAGCCACCTAAGTGATAGTCATTGATTAGTTCGAGGGATGCGCTTGGAGACGTTACTCTCAGCCGACTTTCTGCAACCAAACTCGCTACGTCATCCATCAGAAAATCACCTCCTTTCAAAGCTGGGAATCCCAACAGCCGCTTGCCTTCGGGCAATGAGATGCGCAGTCCTGCCAAGGTGGCCCCCGTTCCTGCCGCGCAGCAGACCACGTCATAGTGCTCGTCCACTTCGGGGAGAATCTCCGCACAGCCCTTCACCCCATGTCTATTTGCTCCACCTTCAGGTATGGCATAGAATCTTCCATACTGCGCTTTCAGCTCCTCCAAATAATCCGGCTCTGACTTTCTTCGATACTCCTCGCGGGAGACGAAATGCAGCTCCATCCCGGATTGCTTGGCCTGCCGCAAGGTGACATTGAGTTCATCATCTTTCAGCTCATCGCCACGGATGATGCCGATACTGTCCAATCCTGCACTGTGACAGGCGTATGCCGTGGCTGCAATATGGTTGCTGAATGCACCTCCGAAGGTCAGTACCGTGTGATGGTCCTGCATCACGGCCTCGCTAAGATTGTAGCGCAGCTTCCGCCATTTATTACCAGAAATGATAGGATGGATGAGGTCGTCACGCTTCATAAATATCCTAACACCTGAGCCCTCCAGCGCAACATCTTGCACCTCATGAACGGGCGAAAGCGAGTCGCGGTGGCCCTTTATGTAGTCTATCAGCTCCACCTGCTTCATTTATAAGGAGAGAAAATTCCGCAGGATGCGTTCACCTGCAACCCCGCTTTTCTCAGGATGAAACTGACAGGCGAAGAAATTATCCTTTTGAAGTGCGCCTGAAAATGGACTTCCATAATCCGTTGTGGCAATGGTAAACTCCGATATTGGCGCATAGTAACTATGGACGAAGTATGCGAAATCACCAGCATTCAGACCATTCATCAACGGACCTATGAGGTCGGAAAGTGTGTTCCACCCCATGTGCGGCACTTTGGACACATCCTGAAAACGGACAACATTCAGCGGGAATATACCAAGCCCATTCACATTACCTTCTTCCGTGTGCTCGCAAAGCAGTTGCATGCCCAAGCAGATACCCAGCACGGGCTGTTTCAACGTGGGAATGATGGTATCGAGACCAAGGCGGGTCAGTTCTTTCATGGCCGCATCGGCATGGCCCACGCCAGGGAAGATGACATGGCTGGCCGCACGCAGTTGCGCTGCATCATTGGTCACTTCGGGAGTAACGCCAAGCCGTTCCAACGCGAAACATACGGAACGCACGTTGCCCGCGCCATAATCTATCACTGCGATATGCACCATCAGAGCATTCCTTTTGTAGAAGGCAGGATCATCCGCTCCTGATCGCGTTTCACAGCCATTTTGATGGCTTTGGCGAATGCCTTGAAGATGGCCTCGATCTTATGGTGTTCGTTCGTGCCCTCGGCCTTGATGTTGAGGTTGCACTGCGCCCCGTCTGTGAACGATTTAAAGAAATGGAAGAACATCTCGGTCGGCATCTGGCCGATCATCTCGCGTTTGAATTCCGCTTCCCACTCCAACCAATTGCGACCACCGAAGTCGATGGCCACCTGCGCCAGACAGTCGTCCATGGGCAGGCAGAAACCATAGCGTTCGATACCCAACTTATTGCCTAAAGCCTTGCGGAACGCCTCGCCCAGCGCGATGGCCGTGTCCTCGATGGTGTGGTGCTCATCCACATGCAGGTCACCTTTCACCTGGATGGAAAGATCCATCAGTCCATGGCGGCCCAGTTGGTCTAACATATGGTCGAAAAAGGCGATGCCAGTGTGATTGTCGGTCTTGCCGGTGCCGTCCAGATCAAGGGCGATGGAGATGTCCGTCTCGTTGGTCTTGCGTTCCAGTGTTGCCCTGCGCAGCCCGAACCGCAGGAACTCATAGATCACCTTCCAACTTGTCGTCTGTAGCACCTGCGTCTCGTTGTCGAAAGCGGCCTTGTCTTGAGTAGCAATGAGAATGCCTTTGGCCCCGAGGTTCTTGGCCAATTCAATGTCGGTGTGGCGGTCACCGATCACGAAGCTGTTGGCGAGGTCGTAATCATCACCCAAGTAATTGCCCATCATGCCCGTCCGCGGCTTGCGGTTCGGGCTGTTG
>JBFYQB010000115.1:0-3420 GCA_041302955.1 Flavobacteriales bacterium | reverse complement strand
GCATGCCATGGTGGACATGTTCGTGCTGCTGGTGCTTGCCTCAGCAGGTGATGAATTGCAGGGCATCAAGCGCGGCATCATGGAGATGGCCGACCTCATCGTCATCACCAAGGACGATGGCAGCAATGCGCATTACACGGCTACAGCCAAGGCATCCTACCACCATGCGCTGCATCTTTTTCCCGCCAAGGAGAGCGGATGGACGGTGCCGGTGGTGAGCTGTTCCGCCTTGGAATCGAAGGGCGTGGATGCGGTGGCGGCCAAGGTGGAAGAGTATTTCCGCCACATCACCCTGAACGGACATCTGAACCACCAACGCCAACAGCAGAATGTGCTCTGGTTGGAAAAGGCCCTGCACGAGGAACTGTTGCATCATTTCATGGCGCAACCGCAGCTAAAGGAGCGGCTTTCAGCGATGCAACTTGCGGTAAGCAATGGAGAAGTGAGCCCCTTTGAGGCTGCTCATCGGCTCATCGCTGCATGGCGCACAACCTCATAGGCGAATCAGAGGAGTTCTGAGGCTTCCTGTTTCAGGGTCTCTACAGCGCTCAGCGTTGGCGATGCGCCCGATTTGGCGATGATCTCGAACATCACATTGCTCAGGTCGAGGCCGGTGGAGGTGTTGCCCATGCGTGCAAACGATACCTGGATCAATTGCAGCACCGCGTCCTTGCCTTCCAGTACGCGTTTCCACGCCACAGGAGACACGTAAAGCTGCTGTGTCAGGTTGTGCTCATACTCCTCGCGAATGGAACGCAGCATCTCTGCCTGCAACAGGGCCGCGCTCATACCCGGACGATGCAGCCGCAGAATAAGATTGGAGGGCTCGCTGCGCTCCATGAATAGCAACAGCCTTTCATACGCCTGTAAGCGTGTGGGCAGCGTGTCGAACTTGCCCTTGGTGCGCAGTTCCATAATGGTCTGACGGTTCTTGGCTTCCATGTATTGCGCGAACATTTTCTGCATCACAAAGGCGAGGATGCCCGCAGGCAGAGCGAATTTCACAATGTCGAGCAGGTGCAGCACTACTTGGGTCATGGCATCGGTTTGAGGTGGCAAATTTACCGCATACTCGGTCATCGACATGCCAACTGACCCCGATCAGTTCCACGCCTGTCCATCATCATGGCTGGCGAAGCCATTGGCCGCTACACTTGCTGCTCACAATAAACTCCAGTACCATGACCATTCACATAGATGACACCCGCACCATAGAGCAACTGCAAGAGGATTTCAACAAAGTGTTTCCGCTGCTCAAGCTCGAATTCTTCAAGAAGCCACATGCCTCTGGTTCTGCATCTGAGAAGAGCGAACTGCTGCCGGCCTGCTCCACATTGCGCTCGTGGCGTTCTATTCACGATGCTGGCGATATCGTCATCACTGCGAAGATGACCGTGGCTGAAGTGGAGAAATCGTTCAGTACCAAGTTCGGGCTGCATGCGCAGATCTTCCGCTTGTCGGGCAGGGCGTGGCTGCAGACCACCGTCACCGACCAATGGACGTTGGAACAGCAGAACGAGGCGGCCGAACAGCTGCAGCATCCTGCCGAATAGGCCTTACCCGTTGAATCTGTAAATATTGAATTCCCTGTCGGGCGAGCGCAGCACAGTGCTCAACTGCGGGATGGTCTCTTCCAATGCGGAGGCGAACACAGGATGCATGTAAATGATGTGCAGTCCCGGTTCCATCTGTGATACAATGGTCGTGGCCCACTGTTTCAGGGTATGCTCGTCAAATGGGTTGAACAGATAGACCACATGCACGCCCCTGGGCAGTCCAAAGGCCACGGCATCGCCCTCGTGCAGGTCAAACTCTGTATTTGGGAACCGCGACCGCACGCGTTCAATGTTGGCTATGGCCATGTCGCTCAGTTCAGTGGCATATTCAATGCCTATCACCTTTCTGAAACCCGCTTCGGCTGCTAACACCAAGGCCCTTCCCTTGCCCGAACCGACATCAAAGAACACATCGCCTTTCACATCCACAGGTAAAGACGCTAAGGCCTTGTGAAACAGAACAGAGCTGGTCGGCTGATAGAGATGGCCTCCACCAGCGTCATCACACACAAGATGGAGGTCCTTGGGAGCGGCAGAACCAAAGGTGCGGATGCCCAGTTCCCGTTCCTTGCGCCACTCGTTGTAGCCCATGAGGCAAGTGCGGAACAGTCCCCTGTTACGGATGGAATACAGCACGTATGCCGCCCATGATAACCGTCCTTTGGTCTTGAAATCCATTCGGAGGTCGAAGGTAGGAGTTAGCACTATGCTCCGCAGAGCATATTCTGCGATTATCTACTTTCGGCCATGACCAAAAAGGAACGTTTCTCGCGGGTTATCGAATATTTCCTCGCCAATATGCCCGTTGCCGAGACCGAACTCGAATACCGCGACCCGTATGAACTGCTTGTGGCGGTCATTCTTTCTGCACAATGCACTGACAAGCGGGTGAACATAGTGACCCGCGAACTTTTCAAACGCTTTCCGGATGCAGACAGTCTGGCTCTGGCAACCGTAGAGGAGGTGTTCACCTACATCCGCAGTGTGAGTTACCCTAACAACAAGGCCAAACATCTCGTAGGCATGGCCCATATGCTCGTGAATGATTTTGGGGGCGTGGTACCTTCAAGTATCATTGAGCTGCAAAGGATGCCCGGAGTAGGGAGGAAGACCGCCAATGTTATCGCCTCGGTAGTGTTCAATGTGCCTGCCATGGCCGTGGATACGCATGTGTTCCGTGTTTCAGAACGCTTAGGACTCACCACCTATGCAAAGACCCCATTGGCGACAGAGCAGCAACTGGTGAAGCACATTCCTGAGAAGTATATCGCTACGGCCCATCATTGGCTAATACTGCATGGCCGCTACACGTGCCTTGCGCGAAGTCCCAAGTGCGAACAATGTGGCCTCACAGATGTTTGCAGGTTTTATGGCAAGAATGCCACCAAACGTTCAAAAGCACCCGCAGCATGACCCATTTGACCAAAGGCGAAAAAGCCCCAGATTTCACAGCCAAAGACCAGCGTGGCAATACCATTACACTTGCTCAGTTTGTTGGCAAGCGTGTGATTCTTTATTTCTATCCCAAAGACAGCACTCCAGGTTGCACAGTGGAGGCATGCGATCTACGGGATAACCACACTGCACTGCAAGAGCGGGGCTTTGTGGTCATCGGTGTGTCGGCCGATAACGAGAAGAGCCATCAGAAATTCATTGAGAAATACAGCCTTCCATTCCCATTGCTGGCAGATACGGACCGTTCTGTGATACAGGCCTATGGCGTTTGGGGGCCGAAGAAATTCATGGGCAAGGAGTTTGATGGCATCCATCGCACCACGTTTGTCATCGGTGCCGATGGTGTCTTGGAGGCAGTCATCACTAAGGTGAGTACCAAGGACCACACCGCTCAGATACTTGCCGAACT
>JBFYQB010000114.1:0-2972 GCA_041302955.1 Flavobacteriales bacterium | reverse complement strand
ATCATAGGGCAGCGTGTTCATCTTGATGTAGCGGTCTATGCCCATGAAATCTTCCATGATGCCGTCTATCTGCCCCTCGTTCTTGGTGCTCACCCCATAAGGATTGCCCGCTTCGTTCTCTTCCAGTATAAGTTCCGATGCGAAGGCGGTGCCAAAGCCGTCCACCATGAAATTGCCGCCCGTGTTCACAAGATCTGTGGGTGAAACAGTGGTCTCATAGAGCGGGATGTTCAGTAGGTCGGCCAACGCCACTGGAATGACATCGTCCAGCGGGCGTGGGCGGTTGTATATCCAATCCACCCACATCAGGTCTTCCACATCGTTGGCGTAGATGTTCCACTGACCATAATCACGGAACCAGATGCTGTTCGATGGCTCATTTACAAACACAATGTTGTTCTGGTCAATGCCATACTGGTTCAAATGACTGACCACCGCGCTTTGTTCTTCAGTGACGATGTAAACGGTGGTCTCTTCTTTGGCATACTTCGCAATATTGCGCAGCACCGATCGCGACCACACATCTTCCCAACGGATGCATATTCCGTCCAGTTCCTCCCACTCGGCAGCGGTGCGCACAGGCATGGAAGGTGGCGTGGTGAAATCCCTGTTGCCTGCCGAATGCCGCACCAACGGCAGCATAGCGCGCTCTTCTTCGGTCAGTCCTTTGGGAAGGAATTGTGCGTTAATGGTGGGAGCGAGCAAGGAAAGAAAGAGCAGGGAAGAGGCGAAACGGCTCATAGGCAAGGCGTTGGTGATGCACCAAATGTAAGCGAGGAAAGGAAGAGGGAGTGTCTTCTAGTGGTGTCCGCTCAGATCAAATCCTTGCCACATCTACACGCACTAGTTTTGTTTAGTTTTGAGAGGAACAAAATTATACTTCACTTGAAAGTCTTTCTGCTCTTGATTGCTTCATTAGTGCATGGCTCTTGCTTTGCGCAAGAAAACGACACATGTAGTATGTTTTCAATTAATTCGCTTAAAACTGTTTACAATACCCAAATGTGGAATGGGCATACTAGAACAGACACCGTTTACTATCACTACATGTTTTTTTCATTCGACTTGGAAAAACTGCGAGAAATGGAGAAATGGGCGGTGTATCAAGGGTATAGTGTAATTGTGCGTCCTATGAGTAATCCTAATTCTGAAACAGGGCACGCGATTATCATAGAAAAAATGATGAAATATAATCAGGAAGCTCTATTTCGTCAGGAGGTTTATAGTATATCCGCCAAACGTAAAGAGTTGGGTATTTACGTATGTAATGGAACCGCACTGGGAGCGGGAAAAGGACTTTTGTCACTTAAGCAAAAGGATAAATAAGGCAGGCTTAAGCCCATATCTTCGCCCGCCATGAACATCATTCTGCCCTCGGCCTATTTTCCGCCCATCAGCTATTTCGCCTATCTGCTTGCTGCCGATGCCACCATGGAGGCCAAGGAGCATTTTGTGAAACAGAGCGTCCGCAGCCGCTGTGTCATCACCGATCCGCATGGCAAGCTCATGCTCTATGTGCCCAAGGAGAAGACCGGCAACCGCTCGGTGATGGATCAGGTGCGCACCTCCGAACACGAGCATTGGCGCAGAACGCACTGGCGCAGCATTGCCGACTCCTACCGCAGCTCGCCCTATTTCGAATACTACGAGGACCACTTCCAGCCGTTCTTCGAGGTGGAGGACGAGAACATATTCAGCATCGGCCAGCGCTCCATCCAGAAGGTGTTCGAGCTGCTACGCATGCCCTACGAGGCCAAGGTGACCACCGCTTACTATGAAGGTGGTGATGCCATCGACCTGCGCAATGCCTGGAATACGATAGACTACCGCAAGCAGTCACCCGTGGCGCATTTCCCCGAATACATACAGGTGTTCTCCGACCGCAACCCCTTCTTCCCCGACCTCAGCATCCTCGACCTGCTCTTCTGCCTCGGCCCCAAGAGCGTAGACTATCTGCGCGGATTGGAGCTCACGCACCTGAAGTGAAGTGGTTCACGGTCCATCGTCTATGGACTGTCGACTATCGTCTATCAACTAACCAAACTCGATCTCCGGATCCACCAGGTTCCGTGTCAGATCCTCTATCGTCTCCTCCGTGCGGATAAGATGATCCTGACCTTTCAGCACCATCACTTCCGCAGGGCGCATACGCGTGTTGTAGTTGCTGGCCATGCTGTAGCAGTAGGCTCCCGCATTGCGGAACGCGAGGATGTCGTCCTTGCGCACCTCGTTCAGCAGGCGGTCGGTGGCAAACGTGTCCGACTCGCAGATGTAGCCCACCACGTTATAGATCTTGCGGTCGCCATCCGGATTGCTGATGTTGTCGATCTCGTGGTGCGCATCGTAAAACATTGGGCGTATCAGGTGGTTGAACCCTGAGTTCACCCCCGCGAAGATGCATGCTGTTGTCTGTTTCACCAGGTTCACCTGCGTCAGGAAATAGCCCGCATCGCTAACGAATACCTTGCCCGGTTCGAACTTCAGCGTGTAATCCCTGCCCATCCGTTCGCAAAAGGCATTGAACGTATCGCTGAACTCCCTGCCGAAAGCGCTGATGTCCGTGTTCAGGTCGCCATCCTTGTAGCGTATCTTGAAACCGCTGCCGAAGTCGATATACTTCACCGTGTCAAATTCCTCCACTACCGAGAAGATGAGTTCACTGGCGCGGATGAACACGCTCGAATCCAGAATGTCCGACCCTGTGTGCACATGGATGCCCTCCACAAGAATGTTGTGGTTCTTCACCACCCGCTTGATGTGCGGCACCTGATGGATGCTGATGCCGAACTTGCTGTCAATGTGCCCCACCGATATCTTCCTGTTGCCGCCCGCCATCATGTGCGGATTTATGCGGATGCACACAGGCGTCCCCGGGTGGTTCTGCCCCACGTATTCCAGTGCGTTCAGGTTATCAATGTTGATGATCAGCCCCATCTCAATGGCCGTGTCATATTCCGCTTCCGATATATTGT